>JBKJLD010000017.1:0-42412 GCA_046597165.1 Nocardioides sp. | reverse complement strand
ACCATGCGTACCTTCCACACCGGTGGTGTGGCTTCGGCCGACGACATCACGCAGGGTCTGCCCCGCGTGGTGGAGCTCTTCGAGGCCCGCTCGCCCAAGGGCCGGACCCCGATCTCGGAGTCCGCCGGTCGCGTGGAGATCGAGGACACCGACAAGTCCCGGAAGGTGCTGGTGACCCCGGACGACGGCTCGGAGGTGCAGGAGTACCCCGTGTCGAAGCGTTCGCGCCTCAACGTCGAGGACGGCGAGCACATCGAGGTCGGCCACCACCTGACGTCCGGTACGCCGGACCCGCAGGACGTGCTGCGCATCCTCGGCGTCCGCAAGGCGCAGGAGCACCTCGTGGACGAGGTCCAGGCGGTCTACCGCAGCCAGGGCGTGTCCATCCACGACAAGCACATCGAGATCATCGTGCGGCAGATGCTGCGCCGGGTCACGGTCATCGAGTCGGGCGAGACGAACCTGCTCCCCTCCGACCTGGTCGACCGGGTGCGCTTCGAGGAGGAGAACCGTCGGGTCGTCTCCGAGGGCGGGAAGCCGGCTTCGGGTCGTCCGGTCCTCATGGGCATCACGAAGGCCTCGCTCGCGACCGAGTCGTGGCTGTCCGCTGCCTCCTTCCAGGAGACCACCCGCGTCCTCACCGACGCGGCCATCCACGGACGCTCCGACTCGCTGCGTGGCCTGAAGGAGAACGTGATCATCGGCAAGCTCATCCCGGCCGGCACCGGGCTGGAGCGCTACCGCAACATCCGGGTGGAGCCCACCGAGGAGGCCCGCGCCGCGGCGTACTCCGTCACCGGCTACGACTCCTACGACTACGAGTTCGGCAATGCCGGCAGTGGTCAGGCCGTCGCTCTGGACGACTTCGACTTCGGGTCGTACCAGAACTAGGCGCACCTCGTGGGTTGAGCGGGTTGCCCCGCAACCTTCTCGACCAGGACCCCTGCCACCCGCTCCGGGTGGTGGGGGTCCGTCGTTTTCCGGGCTGCGAGGACAACCCGGGCAGCGCCTCGGACGTCTCATTCGTGGGGCGAGATGCGTTCCGGTTGAGGGAGGTCGTGATGGGACAGATGACGCGCAGCCTGGCGGGCGTGGCGGGAAGCCTGGCGCTCGCAGTGGTGGCAGTGGTGACGCCGCCGGTCGGGGCCGTGGCGACGGGGGCGCCGGAGTGCACGAACGCCGACCTCGCGGCCAGCTACCACGCGACAGATGCGGCGATGAGCCATCGGTACGGCCGGATCGTGCTGACCAACGTCTCGGACCACCGCTGCACCACCGGAGGGTACGGCGGGTTGTCGTACGTCGGTGGAGGCGACGGCACCCAGGTCGGGGCCGCGGCGGACCGGGACGGTGGCCCGGTGCGGACCGTGGTGCTGTCGCCGGGGGACCGGGCGGTGAGCCGGGTCGACGAGACCGTGGCGGGTGTCTACCCGCGTCGGCACTGTCGTCCCACACCCGTCGACGGCTTCCGGGTCTACGTGCCCAACGAGACGAGGTCGCAGTTCGTGGCGCACCCGACCAGGGGTTGCGCCGACCGGCAGGTCCACCTGATCGCGCACCGGCCCTACCACCTGCGGTAGCGCTGGCCCGGGTCCGTGTGCGCCGGCGTTGGGCCGTCCTGAGAGAATCTGGGGGTGAGCACCCCACCCGCCCAGACCGACGTCCTCGTCGTCGGTGCCGGCCCCGCCGGCTCGGCCGCCGCCGCCTGGGCGGCCCGGGCCGGCCTGGACGTGCTGCTCACCGACGCGGCGGTCTTCCCGCGCGACAAGACTTGCGGTGACGGGCTCACCCCCCGGGCCATCGGCGAGCTCCAGCGGCTCGGTCTCGAGGACTGGCTGCGTGCCCACACCGTCAACCGGGGGCTGCGCGCGCACGGCTTCGGACAGACCCTGCTGCTGCCCTGGCCAGGAGGCTCACTTCCTGACTGGGGCTCCGCGGTCGCCCGCACCGAGCTCGACGACCACCTGCGCACAACCGCGATCAAGTCCGGTGCCGTCGCACTCGACGGAGCCCGGGCCGTCGACGTACGACGTGCGGGCGGGCGGGTCGCCGCGGTCGTCTTCGAGCGGGCGGTGCCGGGCTCGGCTGCCGGGCCGGAGCGGTTCGAGATCGCCTGCAGGCGGCTCATCGTGGCCGACGGGGTGCGGTCCCCGCTGGGCAAGATGCTGGGCCGGGAGTGGCACCGTGAGACGGTCTACGGCGTGGCCGGCCGGTCCTACATCGCCTCGGGTCTCTCCGACGACCCGTGGATCAGTTCCCACCTGGAGCTGCGCGGCGAGGGCGGCGAGATCCTGTCCGGCTACGGCTGGATCTTCCCGCTCGGCACCGGTGAGGTGAACATCGGTGTGGGCACGCTGGCGACGGCCAAGCGCCCGGCGAGCGTGGCGATCAAGCCCCTCATGAGCTTCTATGCCGACCAGCGTCGCGAGGAGTTCGAGCTCTCCGGCGACCTGCGCGCGCCCACCTCTGCGCTGCTCCCGATGGGCGGCGCGGTCTCCCAGGTGGCCGGACCCAACTGGGCCCTGATCGGTGACGCGGCTGCGTGCGTGAACCCGCTCAACGGCGAGGGGATCGACTACGGCCTCGAGACCGGCCGGCTGCTCGCGGAGGTGCTCACCGAGCACGACGACCTCTCGGTGGTCTGGCCGGCCCTGCTGCGTGAGCACTACGGCGAGTCGTTCTCGATCGCACGCCGGCTCGCCGGGCTCGTCACCGTGCCCCGGCTGCTGCCGGCGCTCGGCCCGGCCGGCATGCGCTCGGACTGGTTGATGACCCTGGCGCTGCGGTGGATGGGAAACCTGGTCACCGACGAGGACCGGGACCGCTCGGCCCGGATCTGGCGCTGGGCGGGACGCCGCTCACTCGCGCGCGACCATCGTCCCCCGTTCTCCTGACCGGCGGGGCGCCGGACCGTAGAATCCGCTTCGACATGGAACCGTGGTACCGACTCACGATCGCGTTGGGCCGGGCCGCGATGGCCGGGCTCGACCTCACCACCCGTTGGGCCGGCGAGGAGCACCTGCCCACCCAGGGTCCGGCGCTGCTGGCCTGCACCCACGTGTCCTACCCGGACTTCCTCTTCGTCGGGAAGGCCGCGCTCAGTCGTGGCCGCTACGTGCGCTTCATGTGCCGGCACGACATCTGGAACGTGCCGCTGGTCGACCGGGCCATGGACGGCATGCGCCACATCCCGGTTGACCGTGAGGTGCCAGCGGCGGCGTACCTCCGAGCGCGCCACCTGCTCGAGCAGGGCGAAGCGGTCTGCGCCTTCCCAGAGGCGGGCATCTCCTACTCCTTCACCGTCCGCTCGATGATGCGCGGAGTCGCGGCGCTGTCGCGAGAGACGGGAGTTCCGGTGATCCCGGTGGCGATCTGGGGCAGCCAGCGCCTTGCCACCGTGGGCGGCCGGGAAGATCCGCACGCCTCGCGGCGGGACTTCACGCGGGGCCGGCTGGTGGACGTGCGGTTCGGACCACGGCTCCCTGCCCCGGCCCCCGACGGCGACCTGGTCGCCGCCACCCGGCTGCTGGGTCACCAGCTGACCGGGATGCTCGAGAGTCTCCAGCGAAGCCCGGCCCACCGGCCGCGCACCGGCGAGTACGCGCCCTGGCACCCGGCGCACCTCGGCGGCGACGCCCCGGACCGGCGCGAGGCTCGGACGTGGGACGTCGTTCCCCGTTCGGCGGTCGCGCCGACCTGGGGGCCGCCGCTGGACCCGGACCCGGCACCGTCTTCCTGAGCGACGCGGCGGTGTCCGGCCGGGCACATTGGACCTCGCCACTACGTTGATCGCATGGGGAACCTGCCGAAGCGACAACGCGTCGCGGCGTACGCCGTGATCCTGCGCGACGGGCAGATCCTGCTGAGCCGGCTCGCTGCGCACCTCACCACCGAGGAGCTCTGGACGCTCCCCGGTGGCGGGATCGAGCACGGAGAGGATCCGCGGGAGGCCGTGGTGCGCGAGATCTTCGAGGAGACCGGACTCGACGCGCAGGTCGGCGAGCATGCGCACGTCTACTCCCTGCACCAGCCCAACGCCTGGCGCCAGGGCCGCCGGGTCGACGCCTTCTCGCTGCGCATCGTGTACGACGGGTGGGTGCCGCTGGACGCGCCGGAACCGCACGTGGTGGAGGTCGACGGGTCCACGGCCGACGCAGCGTGGCACCCCCTGGCGCGGGTGCTCGACGGCAGCGTCCCCACGGTCTCGCTGGTGCCGGAAGCCCTGGCTGGGCACCGGCCGGTCCGGATGCAGCGGGTCGCGGCGTACGCTCTGGTCGTCCGCGACGAGCGGGTGCTGCTCACCCGGATCTCCCCGCGCGGGTTCCACTCGGGCTCCTGGACGCTCCCCGGCGGCGGAATCGACCACGGCGAGACACCGCGGCTGGCTCTGGAGCGAGAGGTGCGCGAGGAGTGCGGGATCGCCTGCGCGGTCGGTGAGCTGCTCGACGTCCACGACCTGCACTTCGGGGGGACGGCCCCATCCGGCCGCGACGAGGACTTCCACGGCGTCCACCTGATCTTCGAGACCGAGGTTCCGGCGGACGCGGAACCCCGCGTCGTCGAGCTGGACGGGACCACCGACGAGGTGGCCTGGTTGCTGCTGAGCGACATCGAGTCGGGCGCAGTTCCGGTCCTCGACCTGGTCACCCACGCCCTCGAGGTCAGAACGCGGCAGCCGAGACCTCACACACGTTGAGCTCGGGCTTCAAGACGTTGTTGGTCACCAGGTAGGACGACAGGATGAAGGCGCGGGTCACCCCGGAGACGGTGTAGTAGAGCCGCATCATTCCGTTGCGGGGCAGCTCGAGCGGCCCGACCGTGTTCAGGGCCGGGTCGTAGCCCAGTGAGTAGCTCTCCACATGGTCCTCCACCCGGCCCTCTGCGGTGATGTACTCCACCCACACCGAGGCCTCGGGCGAGAGCGGCGTGAGCGAGACCCAACGATTCCCGTCGCGGCCGGTGTCGCAGCGCAGCTCGAGGTCGCCCAGGTCGGGGATCGTGGTCGTCGTGACGGTGTGCCCGGCCGCGTCCGCGTCGCCGTGCCAGTTCAGCGCGATCCGCTCGTCGAGCTGGGTGCGCAGGGTCATCCGGATCTTGCAGGCGCGGTACTGAGAGGGGTAGTCGAACCCGTTCCAGTACCAGTCGAGCGTGAACGAGGTGACCGGGGCCGGTGCGGCCGTGCCGGCCGGCTGGTTGCGCCCGGGGCGTTGGCTGATGACTCCGCGCGCGTACCCGTGGGC
Organism: Nocardioides sp.; assembly: GCA_046597165.1. Taxonomy (GTDB): domain Bacteria; phylum Actinomycetota; class Actinomycetes; order Propionibacteriales; family Nocardioidaceae; genus Nocardioides. Next base: position 37,172 of record JBKJLD010000017.1, on the reverse strand, counting down.
GTAGTTCTCGACGGGTGTCTGCTGGTTCAGGCCCTCGTGGCTCGAGGGGCCGGTGCCGCCGTGACCGTCGTCGGCGGCCGTCGAGTAGCGGTAGACCCGGACGTTCTTGACGGCCACCACGTCGTGATCGTTCTTGACCTCGTACTTCGCCATCCACATCTGGGTCTCGGCGCTCCGGTCGTCGACGTAGAGCCGGACGATGGTGTTGTCGGGACGGCAGACCAGTTTGATGTTGCCGATGCCTGGCACGACCGCGGCCTTGGTGAACCGCTTGTTCGTGAGCGAGCCCTTCCATTGGACCGTGATCCGCTGGACCACGGTGTTCGCGTCCACGGTCGCCAGAGCCACCGCCGGCGGCCCGGAAGGGCCTGGCGACAGATGGACGCTCTCGGCCTGCCCGGGCCCGGTGGCCAGGGTCGCGGTGAGCAGGGTGGCCAGGGCCAGCGCCAGCCCCACCCGCAACCCGTTACGTCTCGCCCTCATCGCGCCGGCTTCTGGCTCTGCGTCGGTGAGGCGGGGGCGGTGGCCTGGTCGTCGGGACTGACCAGGAGCGGCCTTGCGTTGCCGTTCAGCCAGGCCCGCTGGGTCGCCAAGGTCTCGCTGGGCAGTGGGACCAGGCGGGCGTTCACGGCCGCATTCTGGGCCTGGGACAGGTAGTGCTTGAGGAAGTCGTTGACCTCGCGACGCGCCAGCGACCGGGTGGTCGTCGTGATGAGCAGCTGGCGGGAGAACGGGTACTCACCGCTGGTGATCGTCTGCTGGCTCGGGAAGATGCAGTTGCGCTGGCCGTCGGGCCGGGTGATCTCGAACGGGCGAAGCTGGTCCTCGAAGAGCTCGTAGTAGCTGAACCGGAAGTACGCCACGTGGCCGGTGTAGTCCGCCACGAGCTGGTGGGCGCCCTCGGCAGCCTTGGTCCGGGCCGACACCCGTCGGTAGTGCGCCCGCACGTCCGACACGTGTTGGCGGGCGGCCTTGCGGGCGACGCGGGCCGCCTTGAGCCGGGCGATGTCCTTGTCCTGGTCGGCCTGGCTGCGCTTGTCACGGATGCCCTTGGCGCGTTCCGCGGTTGCGGCACGGACCTCGAGGTCGGTCGACGCCAGCGCTTCGCGTGCCGACACGAGCGACTGCTTGATCTGGGCGCTGTGCCGGCTTCGGTTGACGTAGGTGGCTGCCAGTCGCGCGTCCTTGTGCCGGCCGACGACGAAGAGTCGGGCGCCCTCGTCGTTCTCGAACGACGAGTAGTCCGAGCGCAGGTTGGTCAGCGACGGCTGCGGTGCGTCCAGGATGTAGCGTCCGAAGAAGCCGAACGCGTTGTTGTCCTGGTTGGGCCCGCCGACCTTGAGGGGTACGTCGGAAAGGCCGACCTGGCCCCAGTTGACCACGGGCGAGCCCGCGCGGTAGATGTCGCGGACCTGGTCCACGCTCAGGCAGTCGCCCCCGACGTCGGTCTCGGACTTCAGGGCGACCACGATCGCCTCGGCGGCGATCTGGAACTGCACGACGTCGAGGCCCACGCTCTGGCAGACGTCCCACTCGGCGCGGCTGATGGGCCGCGCGGAGTCGACCATGTCGATGCTTCCGGCGCAGAGCTCCTGGAAGGCCTGGTCCTCCCCGTTGTTGGCCACGTTGACCTGGGTGTTGCTGCCGCTGGCCCGGTAGGCGGTCGCCTCGCCGGCGGTGAGCGAACCACGAGTCGACCCGTCGATGTCGACGACCCCGCTGGGACGGCTGGGCAGGTCGGCCTCGGCCTTGGCGATCCGCTCCTTCTCGGCGACATCGCGTTCATAGGCGCGCGCCTGCTGGTCGCTGACGACGTCGGTGGCCGCAGGGGCCTGGCCCGTGCACCCGGAGAGTACGACGACGGCGAGCAGCACGCCCACGAGGCTGGAGTGGCGTCTCATGATGTCCCCTGGCTGGACGGTGCGGACGTGGGCGAGGCCGTGGCGGAGGGGGCCAACGTGGTGGACGAGTCGGAGTTCGGGGGGTACTGGTAGCGCCGGGGGAGCTTGATGACCTCGAAGTCGTCGAGGCGCAGGCCCTGGAGCTCGTTTCCCCGGATCAGTCCACTGGTCACGTCGCGCTGGGCGTACAGGGTGGGCACGGCGGCCCGGTCCACGACGATCGCGCCGTAGGTCCGCAGGCACGCCACGATGGCGTCGGCCAGTCGCTGCTGCTGCGCGCTGAGCTTGATCGGCTTGCCCGTGCGTGGGTCGATCGGCTTGGGCAGCACCACGTTGACCTTGAGCCGGATCCGGGCGCCCTCGGGCAGCGAGGTGGTCCGTCCGTTGCCGTCGGTGGTGGAGGCCGGCTGGACGAAGAAGTTCTGGGCGGGGCCGGGGACGCTGATCGCCAGGGCGTGCTGGATCTCGCCCGACTCGAGCTCGCCGGGTCGGATCAAACCGGCGAACAGCGGCAGACCGGAGCCACGGGCGGCGACGACCTGGGGCGGGCTGAAGCCCGGACCGTTCAGGTCCCATCGGCGCATGAAGTTGTAGGAGATGCTGCCGTCCGCCTCGCGACGTGCGCGCCACAGGTCATAGGCGATCGACGAGTTGGTGTCGAAGACGGTGAACCAGCCGTCGTAGCGCGGGTCGGGATCGACGTCCTGGGGAATGTTCAGCAGGGTGTTGGCCGACCCGTCACCGCAGACGATCTGGCGACAGACCAGTGAGGTCGGCTGTCCGCCCGCGACCACAGGCGTCGTCCAGGCGACCGTGTTGATGTAGAGACCGGCATCGATCTGCCGCCGCTCGATGATGGGGACCTGGCTGCCCGGCCGCTCGATCACGCCGACGCGCTCGCGGGCCTCGCTGATCATCCTGTCGGACCGGCCATCGACGGGGGAACTGTCGACGCGGGTGTTCCACGGTGAGGAGTCGCTGAAGAAGCGTCGCTCGGGAACGGGCAGCTGGGAGGCCCCGTCGCTCGGGTTCATCGTGAGGGCGACCTCGGCGGTCCCTCCGCCACTGTCCGCGCCGTCGCTGCTAGCGCCGCAGCCGGCGAGGGCGAAGATGGCGAGCGCGAGGGCGGTGGCGAGAAGGCGGGGACGGCTCGTCATCGTTTCCTACCAGGGCGCGGGGTCGACGCCAGCGCCGACTCGGTGGAGCTGGTGACCTGGGCGAGGGACTCGCCGATGACGCTGAGGGTGCGCTCGTTGTCCTCGAGCGCACGCTCGCCGGCGCGCATCCGGGCCGCCGTGATGATGGCGTGGGCTTCGCGTCGGGCGTGCAGCCGGATCAGCTCGGCGTCGAGCTCGGCCTGCGCCGTGATCAGCTCGCAGCGGCGGATCGCCTCGTTCTCCAGCGCCTCCAGGTGCTGCAGGGTCGCCTTCTCTGCGACCCGCATCCGGCCCGCCGCGGCGTCCGCCACGGCAGCAACGGTCCGGACGATCTCATCCGGTGCTTCGTGGGCGATCGTGACGGGACCGGCGACGGGCGCGACCTCGGCCTTCTCGGCGGGTTCCTCGGCCTCGGCGCCCTCCGCGGGTTCCTCGGCCTCGGCCTCGATCGGGGAATCGGTTTCGACATCGGTTTCGACCGGGGGCTCGTCGGCCTCGGGCGTCGCGTCGGGCTCGATCTCGGGGGCCTCGTCGGCCACGGGAGGGGTCGGGATCGTCTCGATGGTGCGGGTCGAGGCCTCGGCAGCGGTCCGGTCTGCCCGGGCCTGGGCCTGGGCCTCTTCCTGGGCTGCGGCGTCGAGCTCCGCCTCCGCACGTCGTTCCTCGCGGCTCTCCTCGGCGAGTCGGGTCGAGAAGTCGACCTGCCCGATGCGGGACTCCGAGGCCAGTGAGGTGAGCACGTCGCCGATCGAGGGAGGCGGGGTGATGAGCGACGGCTTCTCGCTGGTCATGGAGTCACCGTCAAGGTGGCCGCCGGCGTGGAGATCGAACTCGCCCCGAAGGTGTAGCCCGGCGGGACCTGCACCAGGACGTAGCGCTCGGTCCGGTAGACGACGGGAAGCAGGGCGTCGGTGCCGGCAGCGGCGTCCGGGTAGAGGATGCTCAGCAGGTCGTTGGAGGTGTCGGTCGAGAGCAGCATGTAGTCGACGTAGGTGGCGGGGTCGTTGGCTGCCTGCTTCCAGGGGCCGTCGCTCTTGTCGACCCGGTCGAAGAAGATGTCCGGACGGCCCGTGAGGAGCATGACCGCGTAGGTCTGCGCGTTGTCGGTCAGGACCGAGTTGGTGCGGGAGACGTTGTTGACGATGTAGTCGGCCATCGCCTGCTCGGAGATGAAGCCGACCGTCTCGCCGTTGAGGGTCTGGGCGCCCTCCTGCGACTGCCCGGTGGAGACGGCCGCGGCGAACGAGGCCTCGAGGTTCTGGTAGCGGTAGGTCTTCATCGCCTGGAACGTCCAGGGGATGCTGAGCAGGAGCCCGACGACGAGCAGGGCGGCCACCATGGTGCTCGCCGCCTCGGAGGAACGGGCCAGCCAGATCCCGCCGATCACGGAGATCAGCAGGATCGGGAGGGCGTTGCGCATCAACATCGGGGAGTCGGTGAGGCGCACCGCCACCGCGCCCGCTGGCATCAGGATCGCTGCGGACAGCAGGACCCCCAGCCACAGGGCGAACGAGTCGCTGCGCGCGAAACCGGTGAAGATCAGGGCGGGCAGCACCACGATTGCCAGGGGCGCGCCGTAGAAGACCAGCTCCCCGGTGGACCGGACCAGCTCGACCACGGAGATGCTGTCCAGGCCGCCCGAGGTGGCCGCGTCGCTGCTCTTGCTGATCCAGGCGAACGGGTTGCCCAGGAGCAGCAGGTTGAACGCCGTCCACAGGGCGATCACGTAGACGGTGGGCGCCGCGAAACCGACCACGGTCCCCTCGATCTCGGTGCCGTCGCTGCCGAGCCCGGCCAGGATCGCGCCGACCATCACGGCGCCGAGAGCGAACCAGAAGAGGCTGCTGTAGCCCGCCAGCGCGGCGATCGAGAACGAGAGGCCGGCGATCATCACGAAGCGGATGTCGGCCGTGACGTACCACGCGAAGAGGGCACCCAGCGCGGTGACCACCAGGGAGAGCCAGATGAAGTGGCGAGCGCCGCTGGCGGCGTACAGCACGACCAGGGGGTTGGCGCCGAGCCCCAGCAGCACCGCGATTCGCAGCGGGGCGACGACCATCGCCCGACGCAGCATGGTGTTGAAGGCCACCATCGTGATGCCGGCGAAGACCGCCGACGCGAGCGGCACCAGGGCCAGGGAGCGGGCCAGACCCCGGGAGATGGCGAGCGGGGCGACCAGCAGCGTCGCGAGCGGCGGATAGTCGAAGCCGATGGCGGAGAGCTTCGGCGGGTCGTTGTGCCAGACCATCAGGGCCCGGTTCAACCGGTCGAGGGTCTCGAAACCGACGACATGCATGTCGACGACCAGCCAGTAGCCGAACCAGAAGTATCCGCCGGTGAAGACGGCGAAGACGGCGAGGTTCTCCCACCGACGGTGCTCGATGTCCGCCGGACGGCGCCCGACGGACTGCACGACGCCGGCCAGGCGGTCGCGGGTGTGGAGGATGACGGGGCTGCTCATGAGTGGTCCTCGTCGAGGCCGTGCTCGGTCTTCTCCCAGTAGAAGGGGTTCGTGAAGAGCTGGATGAACCCCTTCCAGGCGGCCCAGCTCATCAGTCCCCAGTAGAGGGGAGAGAGCAGAGCGGTTCGGGTGAGCCCGAACTCGCCGCGCTGCAGGCTGCCGGCGACATTGAGGTAGACGAAGACGAAGTTGCCGATGAAGAGCATCGCGCTGGCGGCGTAGAAGACGATCCCCGGGAAGAGCTGCTCGATGAATCCGGCACGGGTGAAGATGTAGAGGGTCGTCAGCGCCCAGAAGATCGGGTTGATCAGCAGCAGGAAGGCGCTGCCCATGGTCAGGTTGAAGCTGACGAATCCGCGCAGCCCGGTCTGGGACAGGAGCGCGACGGGGTTGCGCATGTGGACCAGCCAGGTCTGGATGTAGCCCTTGTTCCAGCGGCTGCGCTGGCGGATCCAGTTCGGGACGACCGAGTTGGCCTCCTCGAGCGTGGTCGAGTCGATCATCGCCGTGCGGTAGCCCTCGCGGTGCAGCCGGATGCCCAGGTCGGCGTCCTCAGTCACGTTGAACGGGTCCCAGGCGCCGAGCTCGCGCAGCTTGGAGGTGATGAAGTGGTTCGACGTGCCGCCGAGCGGGATGGGCGAACCGGCCGCACCCATCGCGGGCAGGACCAGCTCGAAGTGCATGGAGTACTCGTTGGCGAACCAGGCGGTGAGCATGTTCTGGTCCTGGTTGAAGTGGTTCAGCTTGGCCTGGACGCACACGACGTTGCTCTCCACGCGACTGAAGGCGACGACTGCCTTCTTCAGCTGGTCCGGGTCCGGGCGGTCCTCGGCGTCGTAGATGACGCACAGACTGCCGACGGAGAGCTGGAGGCCGTAGTTGCACGCCTTGGGCTTCGTCTTCGGCTGGCTGTCTGGTACGACGACCAGGTGGAAGTGCGGTGGCAGCTCCATCTCGATGATCCGGTCGATCGTCTCGAGGTCGTCCTCCTCGCAGAGCAACTTCACGTCCAGCCGGGTCCGCGGGTAGTCCAGGGCGTTGATGTCACGCACCAGCCTCGGGACGATCCCGGCCTCCTTGTAGAGCGGGACCAGGATCGTGTAGATGGGCAGCGTCCGCTCGTCGAGCTCCGAGAGCTCGAGGTCGCTGACGTCGGTCTCGAGGTGGGTGCCCAGGGCCCGCAGGGTGAGTCGGAACTTGTAGACCGAGACGACGAGGTAGACGAAGCTGCAGATCCCGACCAGGGTGATCAGCGTGTTCATCGGCCAGATGACCCCGCAGATCACGGTGACGATCAGCAGGCAGACCAGGGTGGCCTTCTGGCCGCCCGAGACGACGACATGGGCCGACTCGTCGGGACGCAGCTCCATGAGCTGCTGGGTCGAGACGTCGGCGTACCCCTCGCTGTGCACCCGCTGGAGCAGCTGGTCGATCTCCGTGCGGTTGGCCAGCAGCTGGCGGAACGGGGTGCCGAGTGCTTCCTCGACCTGCGCACTGGTCTCCGCGTCGAGCGGCCGCGGAACGGCGAGCAGGACCAGGTCCTCGGTCGCGGCCACCGGCACGATCTGGTTGATCCGGGCGAGCGGCTCCGGGAGCCGGCGCGCCACAGCGAGGTCGGCCTCGAACTCGGAGAGGCCCACGCGCTGCATCTGATGGATCTCCGAGAGCGCCGCGACCAGCACATCCTCCGAGATCGACTCGTGGGCGACCAGGATCTCGCCGATCGGATCGCCGGTGCGGGAGTACTCCAGCATCGCGCGCTGCAGCTGCTCGTCGGTGACCAGGCCCGAGCGGGTGAGCATCTGCGCCATCTGCATCCGGGCGCGCCGGGCCTCCGGCGTCTCGAACTCGGTCTCGCGCGGAGGGTAGACCGCATCGATGGCGGCGACGATCTCGTTGACGGTGTGGCGCACGAGGAGGACCGGGCGGTCGATCCGCTCGGCGACGACGTGCTCGGTGATGGTGTCGTCGGCGTCTGCGGCGGCGACCAGGACGGTGCCGTCGGCCGAGGCATAGGGAACCACGCGGAACGTGCGGCAGATGCCCTCTGGGATCAGCCGCTGGAGCTCCGGGTCGACGCCGTCCGAGAGGCGGGCGCGGCGGGTGGCGGTCGTGGTCACTGGGCTCCAGCTCCGAATCCGTGGGCCGCCGGGTTCGACGGCTGCTCGGGCCCGGCGGGTCCGGGACTTCCTTCACGTCCCCGCATGACGGTGTAGACGAGGTAGGCCACGAGCAGGGCCACAAGAGGTGCGACCAGGAAGGTGACGAAGACGGCGACGAAGATCAGCAGGGTCGCCAGCAGACCGATGACGCCGGCGCCGACGGACTTGCCGCGCGGTCGCGATGGAGTCGTGTTCACGGTCATGGCGCACCCCCCAGTGCTGGCGCTGCTGATCGTTTCGGTACCGAGAGATGACTCTTGGAGAGTAGACCGGGCGTCGGGCACCCCTTCCGTTATTGCAGAAACCTTGAGGGAGACTTGAGGGCGACAGCGTGCGCGCAGCGCAGGTTTCCGGTAGGTCTGCCAGGGCTCGAGCTCAGCTCGTCGAGCCGCCGCTCATCCAGCGTCTGGCGAGGAGGCCGTAGGCCGTGGGCCGGTCCTTCTCGCCGCTCACCAGGGACATGGGGTCGCTCGGTTGTGCCGACCACACCCAGAACACGACACCGACGTGGTGTTTGTCTGCCCAGCGGAGGTACGACGCCACGTAGTGGCCGCGGGCGGGGTGGGTCGCCCCCAGCTCGGAGGTGATCAACGGGACCGTGCCGGCAATCGGGGCGAGCACGGAGTTCCAGCAGGCGGGATCTCCGCACTCCTTGAAGTCGTAGCTGTGGAACGCGGCCACCAGCTGGTCGTCATCGGGAGCGAACTCCAGCCAGTGGCTCAGGTCGTTGGCGTAGTCGAGCCCGCCGAGGAGGATCGGCTGCTTGGCTCCGACGGCGCGGATCGAGCCGACCACCGACGCCATGCCCTGGACCGGGTAGGTGACCCGACCGTGGGACCGCATCTGGTCGTCCTCGACCGGCGCCGCGCAGCCCCCGTCGCGCCAGCACGGCCACGAGAGGTCGAAGATCAGCTTGGTGTCGGTTGCGTTGTAGCGGGAGTACGGCTCGTTGAACGCGTCGAACATCACCGACGGGTTGTCGCGGTAGGCGGTGGCCACCGAGCGCCAGAACGCCAGGGACTCCGAGTCCGGCATCGCGACGTTGCCGAACTCGTACTGACCGATCCGCTTGCGGCTGTGCAGGTCGAGGATGACCACGAGGCCGGCCCGGTTCAGGGCGGAGACGAAGTCGTGAACGCCTTCTCTGTAGACCTGGACCGTCCGTTCCTGGAACTCGTCGCTCACGGGGGCGCCCCTGGTGCCCAGCCAGCAGTCCTGGTTGAGCGGGAGCCGCACCGTGTTGGCACCCCAGGCGGCGATCGCCTCGGCCTCGTGGTCCGCCGGGTCGCGGGCGATGACGGTGTCGAGGGCAGAGATCCCCCAGCCCTGGGCGCAGGCGTACTCGAAGCTGCTCCAGTTGACCCCGCGGGGCACGAACTGCCGACCGCTGCGGGCGTCGACGAGCAGGTTGCCCTGCACGACCGGGCGGGCCGCGTCCGTGGTGACGGCCGGCCCCAGGACGGTCGGGGTGTGCAGCTGGACGGCGACGGCCGAGCCCGTCAGCAGCAACACCGCTGCCGCAGGCAGGATCCACCGCATCCATCGCATCGACCGGCCCCTCTCTCCTGCGAAGATCGTACGGATCGGCCGGGGGCTCGGCAGCCGACCGACCAGATTCAGGCCGGACCGTTATCGTGGGCGCGATCCGTCGGCAAGGAGCCCGTGATGAGCGAGACCGTGTTCACCTACGCCGCCCCGGCGCTCAAGTTCGGCGCGGGAGCGTCCGCCGAGGTGGGCTTCGATCTCCTGTCGTACGGCGCCAGCCGCGTCCTGCTGGTGACCGACGCAGGCGTCGCCGCCACGGGGCACCCGGCCCGGATCGCCGAGCAGATCGCCGCCCGCGGCCTCCACGTCACGACGTACGACGAAGTGCACGTGGAGCCCACCGACGACTCGATGAACCACGCGATCGCCTTCGCCCGCGACGCGGGGCCGTTCGACGCGATCGTCGCGGTGGGGGGCGGTTCGGCCATCGACACCGCCAAGGCGGTCAACCTGCTCACCACCAACCCCGGCGAGCTGATGGACTACCTCAACGCACCGGTCGGGAAGGCGCTGGCTCCCTCGGCGCCGCTGCTGCCCCTCGTCGCCATCCCGACGACGACGGGCACCGGCAGCGAGAGCACCACGATCTGCGTGCTGGACGTGCTCTCGCTCAAGGTCAAGACCGGGATCAGCCACCCGAGGCTCCGCCCGACCCTGGCCGTCGTCGACCCGACCCTGACCAGCAGCCAACCCACGCTGGTGACCGCGGCCTCGGGGATGGACATCCTCTGCCACGCGCTGGAGAGCTACACGGCCCGTTGGTTCGCCGACTTCGACGCCAAGCAGCCCGAGCAGCGGGTGCCCTACTGCGGGGCCAACCCGATCGCGGACATGTGGTCGGAGAAGGCGATGTCGCTGCTCGCCGGGGCGTTCCGCACCGCTGTCCGTGAGGGCTCCGACTCCGTCGCCCGGGAGCAGATGGCGATGGCGGCGACCTTCGCCGGCCTGGGCTTCGGCAACGCCGGTGTCCACATCCCGCACGCCAACGCCTACCCGATCGCCGGCCGGGTCCGCGACTTCCGGCCGGCCGGCTATCCCGCCGACGAGGCGATCGTGCCGCACGGGATGGCGGTCTCGCTGACGGCACCCGAGGCGTTCCGGTTCACCTTCGAGGCGGCGCCCGAGCGGCACCTGCACGCGGCCCGGCTGCTGGACCCGACCGTCACCGGCGAGGGGCCCGACGTGCTGCCGGGCGTGCTGAGCGCGCTCATGCGCGACATCGGAATTCCCAACGGTCTGGCCGAGGTCGGCTACCTCGAGCGCGACGTCGACGATCTCGTGGCCGGCTCCCTGCAGCAGCAGCGACTGTTGGCGACCTCACCGCGGCCTGTCCGCGAGGAGGACCTCGCGTCGGTGTTCCGCGGGTCGATGGAACACTGGTGACGTGCCGCCCACCCACCCCGAACTGCTCGCGGAGCTCCGTCGGCGGGGCGTCACCGACGTCGACGACTCGACCCTGACCCGGGCCCTCTACTCCTCCGACGCCTCGCTCTACCGCGTCGTCCCCCAGGCGGTCGTGCGCCCGCGCGCCACCGAGGAGCTCCTCGCGATCCTCGACGTCTCCCGCTCCCTCGGCGTGCCGTTGACCATGCGCGGCGCCGGCACCTCGATCGCCGGCAACGCGGTCGGCCCCGGCCTGGTCGTGGACACGGTCCGCCACCTCAATCGGGTGCTGTCGCTCGACCCCGAGGCCCGCACCGCCGTCGTCCAGCCGGGCGTCGTGCACGCCGCCCTGCAGCGGGCCGCAGCCCCGCACGGGCTCCGCTTCGGCCCCGACCCGTCGACCCACACCCGCTGCACCATCGGCGGGATGATCGGCAACAACGCCTGCGGCTCGCGGGCCCTGGGCTACGGCCGCACCGTCGACAACGTCGTCGACCTCACCGTGGCGTACGGCGCCCCCGACAGCGCGGCGGTCGAGCAGGGCCTGGGTTCCCTGGTCGACCAGCACCTGGCGCACGTGCGGACCGGCTTCGGGCGGTTCACCCGCCAGGTCAGCGGCTACTCCCTCGAGCACCTGCTGCCCGAGAACGGGCGCCGGGTCGACCGGTTCCTGGTCGGCAGCGAAGGGACCCTGGGGCTGGTGCTCGAGGCAACCGTCGCCCTGGTCCGCGACGAGCCGGTGCGCCGGCTGACGGTGCTCGGCTACCCGTCGATGGCCGAGGCCGCCGACGCCGTACCCGCCATCCTGGCCGCCGGCGGCGGCCGGCTGATCGCCTGCGAGGGGATCGACTCCCGGATCGTGGACCTGGTCCGCGGTGGCGGCAGCGCGGTGCCCGACCTGCCCAGGGGTGCTGGCTGGCTCTTCGTCGAGGCCACCGGGGAGGACGCCGAGACCCTCCTGACCCGAGTGGTCGCCGCCGCCGGCGCCCTCGCGCACCGCCACGTCGCCGACCCCGCCGAGGCGGCCGCCCTGTGGCGGATCCGCGAGGACGGGGCCGGGTTGGCGGCGCGCAGCCTGCCCACGAAGGCCTACTCCGGCTGGGAGGACGCCGCGGTCCCGCCCGAGCACCTCGGCGCCTGGCTTCGCGACTTCGACGAGCTGCTGCGCGGGCACGGCCTCGACGGCGTTCCCTACGGCCACTTCGGCGACGGCTGCGTGCACGTGCGGATCGACTTCCCCTTCGAGACCGAGTCCGAGGCCGCCGGGCGCCGAGTCTTCCGTGACTTCCTCACCGCGTGCGCGCTCAAGCTGCGGGAGTACGGCGGCTCGCTCTCGGGTGAGCACGGCGACGGTCGAGCCCGCTCGGAGCTGCTTCCCCTGATGTACGACGAGGAGTCGATCCGGCTCTTCGGCGCGGTCAAGGCCATCTGCGACCCCGACAACCTGCTCAACCCGGGCGTGCTGGTCGACCCCGACCCGGTCGATGCGCACCTGCGTCCCGGTCGTCCCCGGATCCCGATCACCCCGGCGCTGCGGCTGGTCCACGACGGGGGGTCGTTGGGCGACGCGGTCCACCGTTGCACCGGGGTCGGCAAGTGCGTCGCGCCGACGACCGCCGGCGTCATGTGCCCGTCGTACCTCGCGACGAGGGACGAGAAGGACTCCACCCGGGGTCGGTCGCGGGTGCTCCAGGAGGCCCTGGACGGTGAGCTGGTCGGGGGGCTGTCGCACCCGGCTGTCGGGGAGGCGCTCGACCTCTGCCTCTCGTGCAAGGGCTGTGCGTCGGACTGCCCGACCGGCGTCGACATGGCGACGTACAAGGCCGAGGCGCTGCACCAGAAGTACGCCGGCCGCTTCTCCACCCTGCGCCGCCCACGTAGCCACCTGACCCTCGGCAGGCTGCCTCGCTGGGCGGCCCTGGCCGCGCCGGTGGCGCCCGCGTTGAATCGGATGCTGAAGCTCGGCCCGGTCGCCCGGCTGGCGCGGGCCACGGCAGGGATCGACCAGCGGCGCGCCATCCCCACCTTCGCGCCGGTGACCCTGCGCCGCGGCCTGCGCAGGACGTCCTCCGCTGCGAGTAAGCGGGTGCTCCCAGCGGATGACCTCCCGGACGCGTGGATCTGGGCCGACTCGTTCACCGACCACTTCGGCCCCCAGAACGCGCATGCCGCGATCCGGGTGCTCGAGGCGGCCGGGCTCACCGTCCGGGTGATCGACGAGGACGCCTGCTGCGGCCTCACCTGGATCACCACCGGGCAGCTCGACCGGGCCCGCACGATCATGGGCCGCACGGTCGCCACTCTCGCGCCGTACGTCGCGAGCGGCGTGCCGGTCGTCGGCCTCGAGCCCTCGTGCCTGGCGACGTTGCGCAGCGACGCCGTGGAGCTGAGCGACGACCCGCGGGCGGTCGTGGTGGCCGAGGGGATGTTGAGCTTCGCCGAGCTGCTCACCCGCCTGGACTGGACCCCGCCCGACCTCAGCGGCGTCGAGATCGTGGCCCAGCCCCACTGCCACCAGTCGGCGGTCGTGGGCTGGGCGGCGGACGAGGCGCTGCTCCGCTCGGCCGGGGCCACGGTCACCAAGGTGGCCGGCTGCTGCGGACTCGCCGGCAACTTCGGCATGGAACAGGGGCACTACGAGGTCTCGGTCGCGGTGGCCGAGACCTACCTGCTGCCCGCGATCCGCGCTCACGAGGGCGCGGTGGTGCTGGCCGACGGGATGTCGTGCCGGGTCCAGCTCGACGACCTGGCAGGGGTGTCGGCGATGCACCTCGCCGAGCTGCTCGCCTCTAAACTGGACCGGTGAACCCCCGCCACCGCCGCCTCGTGATCCCCGTGGCGCTGGTCGGGCTGCTCCTGCTCGTCGTGGTCGCCGCGGTGGTCAACCGATGAGCACCGAGCCCCTGCTCCGAGTCCTGGCCCGGATGCGTGGTCACCTGCTCGACCCCGACGTCCTGGTCAAGGCGGTCGCCTCCGGTCGGCAGAAGGGCCAGCAGCCGCAGTGGAAGCGGGTCGAGTTCCGCTACGTCGACCTGAAGGCTGGGCGCCACCTGCAGGTCACGGCGTACGACGAGACCCAGGCGCACACCGCCAACCATGCCGTCGGCGACGCGGCCCGGGACGCCGTTGACGAGCTCCTCGACGAGCCGTTCGCCAGCTGGCACGTCGAGACCACGACCCAGAGCCACCAGGTCCGGGTGACCAAGAAGCTCGAGGCCGCGGTGCACACCAGCGACCGCGCCGAGAAGGTCGAGGTCGAGCACGACCACGACCGCGACAAGAGCCGGCTCCTGCCCGAGAACGACCCCGTCTTCGTGGCGCTGGGGCTCTCGGACGCCTCGGGGAAGATGAAGCCGAGCCGGCATGCGAAGTACCGCCAGGTCGAGGAGTTCCTCCGGCTGCTCGACTCCTCCCTGAGCGACGCGATCGACAAGGGCCACCTGCGCCGCCCCACCGTCGAGGACCCGCTGCGCATCGTCGACCTCGGCTGCGGCAACGCCTACCTCACCTTCGCCGCGCAGCGGTTCCTCACCGAGGTCCGTCAGATGCCGGTCCGGCTGACCGGCGTCGACGTCCGCGAGCAGTCCCGCGACCACAACGCCTCGGTCGCCGAGGGCCTCGGGGTGGCTGCGGAGTTCGTCGTCGGCAGCATCCTCGGTGCCGTGCTCGACCCCGGCCCCGAGGTTGTGCTCGCGCTGCACGCCTGTGACACCGCCACCGACGAGGCGCTCGCCCGCGCCGTCGAGTGGCGGGCCTCCCTGGTCCTGGCCGCGCCCTGCTGCCACCACGACATCGCCGCGCAGCTGCGGCGTACGCCCACGCCCGCGCCGTACGCCGCCCTCACCCGCCACGGCATCCTGCGCGAGCGGCTCGCCGACACGATGACCGACGGCATCCGGGCCTCGCTGATGCGGCTGGAGGGCTACCGCGTCGACGTGATGCAGTTCGTCGAGAGCCAGCACACGCCCCGCAACACGATGCTCCGCGCCGTCCTGACCGGTGGCCCGGTCAAGGGGGGCGGCATCCGCAAGGAGTACGACGACCTGGTCGGCGCCTGGGGGATCCACCCGAAGCTCGCGGAGCTGCTGGCGCGTGCGGATGCTTGATCGCCTCTTCGCCGCTGCGCTGGTGGTGCCGTTCGCCCTCGGGCTGAGCTCGGGCACCACCGACCACGGCCGGGTGGCCTTCACGTTCCAGGACCGCGAGATCGTGGAGTCGAGCGCTCTTGTCGTCCAGCACTCTCTGGTCCTGACGACCAACGACTCGGGCGACTCCGGTCGCGTCTTCGTCGTGGACCCCCGCACCGGGAAGACGGTCGGGGTGACCCACTGGTCCGACGCGCCCACCGACGTCGAGGCGCTTGCCCCGGCGAAGGGTGGCGGTGTCTGGGTCGGCGACATCGGCGACAACACCGAGGGGCGCGACTCGGTCACCGTCACCCGGGTGCCCGTCGGGCGCGGCGAGCTCACGGTGCACGAGCCGAGCTTCGAGCTTGTCTACCCCCGCGGCCCCGCCAACGCGGAGACCCTGATGACCGACCCGGCGACCGGGCGTCTCTACGTCGCGACCAAGAGCGTCTTCGGCGGCACCCTCTACGCCGCGCCCGCGATCCTCGCGCCCGACCGCCCCAACCGGTTGCGACCTCTCGGCAGCGTGCTGCCGATCGCGACCGACGGGGCGTTCCTGCCGGACGGTCGTCACCTGGTCGTGCGTGACTACTCGCAGGCGGTCGTCTACTCGTTCCCCGACCTCGAGGAGGTGGCGCGGTTCCGGCTGCCGGAACAGCAGCAGGGCGAGGGGCTGGCCGTCCTCGACGCCTCGACGCTCCTGGTGAGCACCGAGGGGCAGACCTCGGACGTGCTGCGGGTGCCGCTGCCCGACGTCGTACGACGAGAGCTGGCGCCGTCCGAGCAGCCCAGCCCGCTGTCCGCGCCCTCCGAGCAGCAGACACCGGAGTCCAGGCCCGGGCCGCAGCCCGGGCCCCGGCCGCAGGAGCTCACCGAGCGTCCCCTCTGGCCCTGGCTGATCACCGGTGGGGCCGGGCTGGTCGGCCTACTCGTGCTGGTGCGGTCGCTGCGCCGCCGCTGACATCCACTGTGGGGTGAGGCGAACACTTCGGTGGCGTGGCTAGGCTCGCGCCATGCCGCGCACCCGCCGCTCCTCGCCCGACCAGCCGGGCTGGACCCGACGCCGAGCCGGTCGGGGGTTCGTCTACCTCGACCAGGACGGGGCCCGGCTTCCCGACGATGACGCGCAGCGGGTGCGGGACCTGGTCATCCCGCCCGCCTGGACCGACGTGTGGGTCTGCCCCTGGCCCAATGGCCACCTGCAGGCGGTCGGAACCGACGACGCGGGACGGCGGCAGTATCTCTACCACCCCGACTGGCGAGCCCGGCGCGACGCCGAGAAGTTCGACCGGATGCTGCTCTTCGGCAAGGCGCTCGCCCGCGCCCGGGAGCTGGTCGTTGCTGACCTGGGTCGCGAGGGGATGCCGATGGAGCGGGCGTGCGCGGCCGCCGTCCGCCTCCTTGACCTGGGCTACTTCCGGATCGGCAACGACGTCTACGCCGACGAGCACGGCAGCTTCGGCCTGACCACGCTGGAGCGGCGCCACGTCCGCAGGCACCAGGACCGGCTGGTCTTCGCGTTCGTCGGCAAGTCGGGGGTCGAGCACGAGATCGAGATCGACGACGCGGTCGTCGTCGAGGCGATCGAGGTGATGCGGCGGCGGCGAGGCGAGGACGTTCGGCTGCTGTCCTACCAGGACGGCCGGTCGTGGCGCTCGGTGCTGCCCGACCTGGTCAACGGCTACGTCCGCGAGAGCACCGGGCTCGACGCCACCGCCAAGGACTTCCGGACCTGGCACGCCACCGTCCTCGCGGCTGCCGCCCTCGCCGAGACGCCCGAGCCGGGGGAGACCAAGGCGTCGCGGAAGCGAGCGGTCGCCGGCGCGATGAAGGAGGTCGCCTCGTTCCTGGGGAACACCCCGGCCCTCGCGCGCTCGTCGTACGTCGACCCGCGGGTGGTCGAGGCCTACGAGGAGGGGCGCACCATCCGGGCCACCACGCGTCGTACCTTCGACACCGCCGACGAGCGACAGGCCGCCCTCGAACGCGCCACCCTGCGACTGGTGGGACCGCGATAGTCCGTGACGAAACGCAGGAAAATGGGGTCGAAAATCTGCATTGCGTCACGGAGTATCCCGAGAAGGAGGTCGAAGCGGTGGAGATCACGGTGGTCCAGGGCGACATCACGACCCAGGTGGTGGACGCGGTCGTCAACGCCGCGAGCTCCCGGATGCGGGGCGGGGGCGGGGTGGACGGGGCGATCCATGCCGCGGGTGGGCCGGCCGTGCTGGCCGACTGTGTACGACGCTTTCCCGACGGTCTCGCGACCGGGGACGCCGGCTGGACGACCGGGGGTGAGCTGGCGGCCCGCTGGGTGATCCACGTCGTCGGACCGAACCGGAACGCCGGGCAGACCGACCGATCGCTGCTGACCTCCTGCTACGCCCGGGCTCTGGCGGTTGCCGACGAGCTCGAGGCGCATACCGTGGCGTTCCCGCTGGTCAGCGCCGGGGTCTACGGCTGGCCGAAGGACGACGCGATCGTGGCCGCGGTCGAGACCCTCCGAGCCGCGACCACCCGGGTCGTCGAGGCCCGGTTGGTCGCGTTCGACCCTGCGACGTACGACGCGATCGTGGCGGCGCTTGCGCCGTGAGGTCGCGGGGCTCCGGTCAGGCCGGGCGACGCACCACCACCAGAGCG
The DNA here is from genome assembly GCA_046597165.1 of Nocardioides sp. Lineage (GTDB taxonomy): Bacteria > Actinomycetota > Actinomycetes > Propionibacteriales > Nocardioidaceae > Nocardioides. The sequence goes on along the minus strand of JBKJLD010000017.1, from coordinate 19,796 downwards.
ACGTCGTCCTCCACGCTGTCGTCACCGAGGCCCTCGGCGATGATCCGGGTGCAGGCCGTTTCGGCGTTGTCGCCGGCCGCGAACGCTCGGCGCACCAGCTCCAGGCGATCCAGGGCGGCGTGCGAGCAGGAGGTTCGCCGGTCGACCAGACCGTCGGTGTAGAGCGCGAGAGAGGTTCCGAGGGGGAGTGGGACCTGGTCGCAGTGGCGCTGCAGGTCCGGGTCGACGCCAAGCAGCAGGCCCGCCGACACCTGGGCGATCAGGGCGGACTGCTGTCCTGGCCGGGCGATCAACGGTGCCGGGTGCCCCCCGTTGCAGATCGTCAGGAAGTCGAAGGGCGGCTCGGTCACGGCGTACACGACGGTGGCCGAGATATCGCTCTCGAAGAAGCAGAGCTTGCGGTCGAGGCGTTGCAGCACCTGTGCCGGGTCGTCGTAGTCGAGGGCATAGGCACGCAGTGCGCTGCGCAGCCGGCCCATGGCGACCGCCGCCCGGAGGCCGTGTCCCTCAACGTCGCCCATCACGAGACCGACCGCGCCGTTGGGCAGGGTGAAGATGTCGTACCAGTCGCCTCCCAGGTCTCCCTCGGCCGGCAGGTAGCGCACCGCGAGGTCGAGGCCCTCGATCGACGGCGGCGCTGCCGGAAGCAGGCTGCGCTGCAGGGCGAGCGCGGCCAGGTGTGCGTCGTCCTCGGTCCGCTCGGACAGGCGCTCGCCGATGTCCGCCGCCGCGCCTTCCAACCGCTTGGTGTCGTCGGGTGTGAAGGTTCGTTCCGTCAGGCATCCCACGTGCAGGACCCCCAGCAGCCCCGCCGAGCCGAAGACGGGAACCCCGAGGAGCCGTCGTACGCCGAAGTCTCGAAGAATCGGGTTGAGGACGGAAACCTCGTTGACCTCGTTGACGACGACGGGTTCCCGCGTCGCGGCCACCCGGCCGGCGAAGCCCGACCCGACGGGAACGTGCGTCGCACCTCGCCAGCGACGGCCGAGTCCGGCGGATCCGGCCGGCTCGAGGACGGTGCCCGTCTGGTCCAGCAGCAGCAGGGTGGCGGTGTCCGAGCTCATCACGGCACGAACGGTCTCGATCAGGCTCTGCACCGATGCCAAGTTCGTGGTCACAGCCGGTGCCTCCTCCAGCGGTGCGGACGAGCCTTGGGGCGAGCTCGATCAGCTCGGGCCGATTCTTGCACGACCAGCGGTGGCCACGGGGCCAGTTCGGATCAGAGTCGGTCGACCACGTGGTCGATGCAGGCGGTGAGTGCCTCGACGTCGGCAGGGTCGACCGCGGGGTACATCGCGATCCTCAGCTGGTTGCGCCCCAGCTTGCGGTAGGGCTCGGTGTCCACGATCCCGTTGGCGCGCAGCGCGGCCGCGACGGCGTCGGCGGAGACGGACTCCTCGAAGTCGATGGTCCCGATCACCAGTGAGCGGTGGTCGGGGTTCTCGACGTACGGGAAGGTGTACGACGTCTTCTCGGCCCAGCCGTAGAGCGCGTCCGAGGAGGCGGTCGTCCGCGCCACCATGCCCGCGAGCCCGCCGTTGGCGTTCATCCAGTCCAGCTGTTCGGCCATCAGGAAGAGCGTCGCGACCGACGGGGTGTTGTAGGTCTGGTTCTTCGCGGAGTTGTCGATCGCGGTCGGCAGGTCGAAGAACGCGGGGACGTGGCGCCCCGACGCGGCGATCGACGCGGCCCGCTCGAGAGCGGCGGGCGACATGATCGCGAGCCACAGCCCCCCGTCCGAGGCGAAGCACTTCTGCGGCGCGAAGTAGTAGGTGTCCACCTCGGTCAGGTCGACCGGCAGGCCGCCGGCGCCCGAGGTGGCGTCGACCAGGACGAGGGCCTCCGACGCTGAGGTGCCAGCGGGCCGGACGACCGGCGCCATGACGGCCGTCGAGGTCTCGTTCTGCGCCCAGGCGTAGACGTCGATACCCTCCTCGGCGACCGCGACCGGTCGCGACCCGGGCTCGGACTTGCGCACCGACGGCTCGGCCAGCCACGGCGCCTCGGCGGGCGCCTTGGCGAACTTCGAGGAGAACTCACCGAACGACAGGTGCTGGCTCTTCTCGCGGATCAGCCCGTAGGTCGCGATGTCCCAGAACGCCGTCGCCCCGCCGTTGCCGAGCACCACCTCGTGGCCCTCGGGCATCGAGAAGAGGGCGGCGAGCCCCTCGCGCACCCGCGCGACGGTGTTGCGGACCGGGGCCTGGCGGTGCGACGTACCCATGAGCGAGGAGCCGGTCGCGGCCAGCGCGTCGAGATGGGAGACCTGGATCTTCGACGGACCAGCACCGAAGCGGCCATCGGCGGGCTTGAGCTCGGCGGGGATCTGGAGCGCGTCGGTCACGAGGCAACCTTCCGAAGGGAGAACTGGGGCGATGCCTGACGACGCTGTCAGCCGATGCCTATTCTGTCACCCGTCACCAGAACCGATCGCGAGGAGTCCAGATGGCCACGCGGCTCAGCGTCGAGATCCGACGCGTGGCCTATGGCCAGCCCGACGCGCTGCGCCTGATCGAGGAGGTCCAGGCCGAGTACGTCCAGCGCTACGGCGGCCCGGACGAGACCCCCCTCGAGCACGCGATGTTCGAACCGCCGACCGGCAGCTTCTTCGTGGCGTACGTCGATGGCGAGGCGGTGGCAACCGGAGCCTGGCGGCGCACCAGCGTCGAGGCCTTCGAGACCACGTCGACCGCCGAGATCAAGCGGATGTACGTCGCGCCGCGGCTGCGCGGGACCGGGCTGGCCCGGCGGATGCTGGCCCACCTGGAGATCTCTGCGGCGGAGTCGGGGGCCGAGGCGCTGGTCCTCGAGACGGGGCTGCGACAGCCCGAGGCGATCGCGCTCTACGAGTCGTCGGGCTACACGCCCGTCCCGGGTTTCGGGTACTACCGCAACGAGCCGCTGTCGCGCTGCTTCGCCAAGCGGCTGGCCTGAGTCGACGCGCCCACGCAGGCGCAATCGTTGTGCTCACGGGCTCCGGCGGGGAAGATGGACCGGAACTCTCGGGACGACCCGAGGGGAGAGCGACCGATGGGCGACCACGAGATCGCCGTGGCGGCAGTGCGCCGCCTCGAGGAGTGCCTGGGGTCCGGCGACGTCGAAGGTGCGGTCGCGTGTTTCGTCGAGGACGGGGCGACCTTCGGCGCCGAGCTCGGTGAGCGGGCGCACGGTCACGCCGAGCTGCGCGACTTCCTGGGCCGGCTCTGCGAGCGCCCTGTCACGGTTGGCTGGGAGCTCGCGGCGATCTGTGCCAGTCGCAGCGAGGACGCCCTGTGTTTCGTCTCCGACGCCGAGGTCCTCCTGGTCGCCGAGGACGGGGCCACCGACCGGGTGCCGTTCCGGGTCTCGGGCGTGCTGCGCGAGGCCGCGGGTGAGTGGCTCTTCGAGCTCTTCAATGGCACCGAACCAGCCCTCGATGAGGTCGGCTAACCCACGACCAGGTAGCGCTCGTCGTCGATCTCGCGGCCCCAGTAGGCCGGTTCGGGAAGCCTCCTGAGCTCGGCCGTTCGTCCGGCGCCCTCGACCAGCGCGACCGTCTCGGCCGCGGAGAGCCCGGCGCCGTTGAACCAGCGGCCCTCGACGAGCAGCAGCCGGCCGCCCGGTGCGAGCAGTCCGATCCAGACCCTCAGGGCCGCCGCCGGGTCGGGCAGTGCCCAGAGCACGTGCCGGCACAGCACCACGTCGTACGACGCGGGCTCGAGCGGGGGCTGGGCCGCGTCGCCCTCGACGAACCGCACGTCGGGACGCCCGGCGGCCTTGGCCCGCGCCAGGCGCACCATCTCGGGTGCGAAGTCCACCCCGTCGACGGTGTGCCCGGCATCGGCCAGGAGCAGGCTCAGGGTGCCGGTCCCGCAACCGAGGTCGGCGATCCGGCCGGGGGCGGCCGGCAGTCGGTCCACCAGCAGGTCGCGCCAGGCTGCCCGAACCGCGGGGTCGCGCAGGCCGTGGCCCGGGGCCTCGTCGAAGGTGGTGGCCTCGTGGTCCCACAGGGCCTGGGGTGAGCGGTCCTCCCGAGATGTCATGGTCCGGGAGTTTAGGTCAAGGCCCGGACAAACCCGGCCGCCCGGCCTAGTCTCGGGCGGTGTCTCGGAACCTTGTTCGCGCCGTGCCCGCACCGCACAAGCTGGCGCTCGTCCCCCTGCTCACCGTGCTGCTGCTGGCTGCCGGGGCGGGTGTCCTCGCGGGCCCGGCCGGTGCCGCGCGGGCGCCGCTCGAGGACTACGCGTCGTACCAGCCGCAGCGCCACTGCAGCCCGCACGCCAAGCCCGGGACCACCTACCTCGGCCACTGGCTGGTGCGCCGCTACGGTGGCGGCTTCGGCCCGATCTCGCGTCCGTGCGGCTCCGGCGGCACCTCCGAGCACAAGGCCGGCCGGGCCTTCGACTGGACGCTGGACGCCATGAAGCGCTCCGACCGTGCGGTCGCCGAGCGGTTCCTGGAGCGCGTCTTCCGGGACGACCGCCGCGGCGACACCGACGTGCTGGCCCGCCGGATGGGAATCATGTATCTCATCTGGGACGACACGATGTACGCGGCGTGGAACCAGTTCGAGCCCGAGCGCTACCTCAGCTCGAGCTGCACGTCGCGCCGGAAGTGCTCCAAGACGCTGCGGCACCGCGACCACCTGCACATCTCGCTGTCGCGCCCCGGTGGGCGCGGCGCGACGAGCTGGTACGCCGGCCGGGTCAGCGGCGGGCGGCCCACTCCGCCCGGGTGAGGTCGTAGCGGACCTGGCCCTGCTCCCACCCCGTGAGGCAGTCGTCCGACTCGCGAACCCAGCTGTCGGTCTGGGACAGGCCGACCCGGGCAAGCACGCGGCGGGAGGCGTGGTTGACGGCCATCGTGGAGGCGACGATCCGGTCGACACCGGGGGAGGAGAACGCCTGGTCGACCATGACGCGAGCGCCCTCGGTCGCCAGGCCACGGCCCCAGAAGGAGCGCCGGAGCCGGTAGCCGAGACCTGCCCAGGACGGTTGCGTCGCGAAGGCTGCCGCCGACCACCATCCGGCGAAGGAGTCGTCGACGAACCCGGCCCAGTAGCCCAGGCCCCGTGCGGCGTCGCTCCGGGCGCCCAGACGCTCGTCCCACTCCGCCAGGGTCTCCTCCGGGGTCCCTGCCCGGCCTCGGACGAACCGCATGACGTCCGGGTCGGCGTTGAGCGCGACCAGGAGCGCCCGGTGCTCGGGCCCCACGGGTTCGAAACGGAGCCCGGCGCCGGACAGCACCGGGAGCCCGACCGGCTGGCTCAGCCCGCCCACTCCGAGCGCCAGCCGTCGACCTCGTCGGCCTTGCGGGACGGCGGGCCGGTGTAGACGGCGGAGGGCCGGATCAGGCGACCGGTGCGCTTCTGCTCCAGGATGTGCGCCGACCAGCCGCCGGTGCGGGCGCAGGTGAACATCGAGGTGAACATGTTGGCGGGCACCTCCGCGAAGTCGAGGACGATCGCCGCCCAGAACTCCACGTTGGTCTCGAGGACGCGGTCGGGGCGGCGCTCCTTGAGCTCGGCCAGGGCGGCCTTCTCGAGTGCCTCGGCGACCTCGTAGCGCGGCGCGTTGAGCTCCTTGGCCGTCCGGCGGAGGACCCGGGCACGGGGGTCCTCGGCGCGGTAGACCCTGTGTCCGAAGCCCATCAGGCGCTCGCCACGGTCGAGCAGACCCTTGACGTAGCCGCTGGCGTCCCCGGACTCCTCGACGTCGGCGATCATGCCGAGCACCCGGGAGGGTGCGCCGCCGTGGAGGGGTCCGCTCATCGCACCGATCGCCCCGGAGAACGCAGCGGCCACGTCGGCGCCGGTCGAGGTGATGACGCGGGCGGTGAAGGTGGAGGCGTTCATGCCGTGCTCGGCTGCGCTGCTCCAGTAGGCGTCGATCGCCTTGACGTGCTTGGGGTCGGCCTCGCCCTTCCAGCGGATCATGAAGCGCTCGGCGAGGGTCTGGCCCTGGTCGACGGCGGACTGCGGCACCACGGGGGCGTTCAGCCCGCGGGCGGACTGCGCGGCGTACGACAGCACCATCACGGCGACCCGGCCGAGGTCGGCGCGCGCCTGCTCGTCGGAGATGTCGTAGGTCTGGCCGAAGCCGAACGCAGGAGCCAGCATCGCGACCGAGGCCTGGACGTCGACGCGCACGTCGCCGGTGTGCACGGGCAGGCTGTAGGGCTCGGCCGGGGCCAGGCCGGGGGCGTAGGTGCCGTCGATCAGGAGGCCCCAGACGTTCTCGAAGGGCACCCGCCCGACGATCTCCTCGATGTCGACTCCGCGGTAGCGGAGCGCGGAGCCCTCTTTGTCGGGCTCGGCGATCTCGGTCTCGAACGCAACGACACCTTCGAGTCCGTGGTGTACCTCGGTCATGCGCTCGTGACTCCTTCGTCGTTCGGGGGGTGCGGCGGTGGCCGCCCGGTGCATTCTGCACCCGACCGCGGGTGGGCCGACAGTCCGGGCAGCGTCTAGATTCGTGAGCATGGGAGACAACACGCACCAGGACGCTGAGATCGCCGCGCTCCGCAAGGAGTACGCCGCAGGTGGGCTGGTCGAGTCCGACCTGGCCGAAGATCCGATCACGATGTTTCGGGGCTGGTTCGACACCGTGCGCGAAGCCGACCTGCACGAGCCCAACGCGATGGTGCTCTCGACCGTGTCCGGCGCCGGCGTGCCGTCGTCGCGGATGGTGCTGCTCAAGGGGTTCGATGCGGCCGGCTTCCGGTTCTTCACCAACACTCGCTCTCGCAAGGGCCAGGACCTGGCCGACAACCCCGCCTGCTCGTTGCTCTTCCCCTGGCATCTGCTCGAACGCCAGGTGCGTATCGACGGGACCGCCACCCCCGTGGCCGCCGAGGAGGTCGCGGCCTACTTCGCGACCCGGCCGCGTGGGTCGCGGATCGGCGCCTGGGCCTCCCACCAGTCGCGCCCGGTGGCCGGGCGCGAGGAGCTGGAGGCGGCGTACGACGAGTTCGAACGCGCCTTCCCCGACGAGGTCCCGGTCCCGGAGGAGTGGGGCGGCTACCTCGTCCGGCCCGAGGAGGTCGAGTTCTGGCAGGGCCGCCCCGGGCGGATGCACGACCGCCTCCGCTACCGGCGTACCCCCTCCGGCTGGTCCACGGAGCGGTTGGCGCCGTGAGGAGGGATCGCCGGTTAACCGGCGATCCCTGACGTTCCTGGCCGTTGCAACGCCCAGGAAGGTCAGGAACAACCGGTTAACCGGCGATTCATCCAAGGGAAAACCTCTTGTGAGTGAGTGCTCACTCACTTACAGTTCTCCGCATGACCCCCCGACTCCGCGCCAGGCCGATGACGCCCGAGCAACGGCTCGACCAGCTCGTCGACGTCACGCTCGACCTGCTGCGCGTGCACGGGCGTGCCGTCACCACCCGCCAGATCGCCGAGCGGGCAGGAGTCGCGGAGGGGACCATCTTCCGGGTCGTGGAGACCAAGGATGAGCTGGTGGACGCTGCCATCGCCCGCGCCTTCCGCCCCGGCCAGGTCGAGGCGCGGATCCTCGAGATCGACCGCGATCTGCCGCTGCGCGATCGCCTCGTCGTGCTCGTCTCCATCCTCCAGCAGCGCTTCCGGGCCACCTTCGCGCTGATGCAGCGCGTCGGACTGGTCCGCCCACCCGACCACGTGCACGACAGCGACGAAGCCGTCGCCATCAGGGCCCGGCTCACCGCACTGTTCGCAGATGTCGTGGGCCCTGACGCCGACCGGCTCGCCGTACCGGTCGACGACTTCGTGCACCGGCTCCGGCTGCTGACCTTTGCCGGAAGCCACGACCACATCGCCGACGGCCGGCTCCTCACGCCCGAACAGATCGTCGACACCCTCCTGCACGGCCTGACCAAGGAATCCTGATGCTGATCCGCCTGCTGCGTACCTACCTGCGGCCCTACCGCACCTGGCTCTCGGCCGTCGTCGCCCTCCAGTTCGTCGGCGTCGTCGCGATGCTCTACCTGCCCAGCCTCAACGCCGACATCATCGACAACGGCATCGCCACCGGCGACACGGGCTACATCGTCCGCACGGGCGCCCTGATGCTCGCGGTCTCGCTCGTCCAGGTGGCGTGCGCCGTCACGGCCGTCTGGTTCGGTGCGCGTACGGCGATGGGGTTCGGCCGCGACGTACGTGCGGCTGTCTTCCACCGGATGGGCACCTTCTCGACCCGAGAGGTGCAGCAGTTCGGGGCGCCGTCCCTGATCACCCGCAGCACCAACGACGTCCAGCAGGTGCAGATGCTGGTGCTGATGGCCTGCACGATTGCGATCTCCTCGCCGATCATGATGGTCGGCGGTGTGCTGATGGCGCTGCGCGAGGACTTCGGGCTCGGCTGGATCCTGGCCGTGGTCGTCCCGGCCCTCTTCTTGTCGGTCGGTGCCGTCGTCAGCCGGATGGTGCCCAACTTCCGCAAGATGCAGTCCCGCATCGACGAGGTGAACCGGGTGCTGCGCGAGCAGATCACCGGCATCCGGGTGGTCCGGGCGTTCGTCCGCGAGCCCCACGAGATGGAGCGCTTCGCCATCGCCAACGGCGAGCTCACCGACGTGGCCGTGCGGGCCGGGCGCTGGATGGCCACGATGTTCCCGTTGGTCATGCTGGTCATCAACGTCTCCAGCGTCGCCGTCATCTGGTTCGGCGGCCACCGCGTCGACAACGGCCAGATGCAGGTGGGCGCGCTGACCGCCTTCCTGTCCTACCTGATGCAGATCCTGATGTCGGTGATGATGGCCACCTTCATGCTCATGATGGTCCCGCGTTCGGCAGTCTGCGGCGACCGGATCACCGAGGTGCTGGACACCGACTCCTCGGTCGTCCCGCCGGCCGACCCGGTGACGTCGGACCCGGCCAAGCGTGGATGGCTGGACCTGGACGAGGTCGTCTTCTCCTACCCGGGCGCGGAGTCGCCGGTGCTCTGCGACGTCTCCCTGTCGGCCCGGCCGGGCCAGACCGTCGCGATCATCGGCTCCACCGGGTCCGGCAAGTCCACGCTGGTCAACCTGGTGCCGCGCCTCTTCGACGTCACCGCAGGGACGGTCGCGGTCGCGGGCGCCGACGTACGCCGCCTCGACCCGGACGCCCTCTGGGACCAGATCGGGCTGGTGCCCCAGCGCGCCTACCTCTTCACCGGAACCATCGCCACCAACCTGCGCCACGGCAAGCCGGACGCCACCGACGAGGAGCTGTGGGAGGCGTTGCGCACCGCCCAGGCCGACGACTTCGTGGGCGCGCTGGCCGAGGGCCTCGACGCTCCGGTCGTCCAGGGCGGCACCAACTTCTCGGGAGGTCAGCGACAACGCCTGGCCATCGCCCGGGCGTTGGTGCGCCGTCCCGGGATCTACCTCTTCGACGACTCGTTCTCGGCGCTCGACCTGGCCACCGACGCCCGCCTGCGGGCGGCACTGAAGCCGACCACCACCGACGCCACGGTCGTCATCGTGGCCCAGCGGGTGAGCACGATCATCGACGCCGACCTGATCCTGGTCCTCGAGGACGGGATCGTCGTCGGTCGAGGCACCCACGGCGAGCTGCTCGAGACCTGCGAGACCTATCAGGAGATCGTCGGCTCGCAGCTGGCGACGGAGGGCGTGGCATGAGCACGACCACGAACGGCACCCCCAACGGCACCAGCTCCAAGGGCCGCGCGCTAGCCGCCACCGAGCGGATCGAGGCGCCCGTCGGCGGCCCCGGTCGCGGCCCGATGGGCGGCGGCATGGTCGCCCAGAAGGCGATGACCTTCGGCCCCAGCGCCAAGCGCCTGGTGAGCCGGATGCGCCCAGAGCGCACCCAGACCGTCCTGGTGGTCCTGCTCGGTGTCCTCAGCGTCGCGCTGATGTCGACAGGTCCGCGGATCCTGGGCCATGCCACCGACCTGGTCTTCCGCGGCTTCATCGGCCGCCAACTCCCGGTCGGCACCCCGCCGTCCGCCCTGCCCGACGCCGTCAGCGGCCAGGACGTCGTACCCGGTCAGGGCGTCGACTTCCACGCGGTCGGCAACATCCTGGTCCTGGTGCTGGCGGTGTACGCCGGTGCCTCACTGATCGCGTGGGTGCAGGGCTACATCCTCAACGGCGTCGTGCAGAAGACGGTCTACCGGATGCGCGAGGACGTCGAGGAGAAGATCAACCACCTGCCCCTGGGCTACTTCGACCGTTCGCCGCGCGGCGAGCTGCTCAGCCGGGTCACCAACGACATCGACAACGTCAGCCAGACGCTGCAGCAGACGATGAGCCAGCTGCTCACCTCGTTGATGACCGTGGTTGCCGTGCTCGCGATGATGCTCTGGATCTCGCCGTTGCTCGCCCTGGTCGCGCTGGTCTCCGTCCCGCTCTCCCTGGTGGCCACCCGCGCGATCATGAAGCGCTCGCAGGGGCAGTTCGTCGCCCAGTGGCGGCGCACCGGCCGGCTCAACGCCCAGATCGAGGAGGCCTTCTCCGGCCACGCGCTGGTCAAGGTCTTCGGCCGCCAGCACGAGGTCGAGGAGACCTTCGCCGAGGAGAACGACGAGCTCTACCGGGTGAGCTTCGGTGCCCAGTTCGTCAGCGGGCTGATCATGCCCGCGATGATGTTCATCGGGAACATCAACTACGTCGTGATCGCGGTCATCGGCGGGCTCCGGGTGGCCAGCGGCTCGCTCTCCCTCGGTGATGTTCAGGCGTTCGTGCAGTACACCCGCCAGTTCACCCAACCGCTCACCACGGTGGCCTCGATGATGAACCTCCTCCAGTCTGGCGTCGCCTCGGCCGAGCGGGTCTTCGAGCTGCTCGACGCCGACGAGGAGCCCGCCGATCCGGGCGGTCTGACGACCCCGGCCGTACGCCGCGGCGAGGTCGCCTTCGAGGACGTCGCGTTCCGGTACGACGACGACGTCGCGCTGATCGACGGGCTCTCGCTGGTGGCCCGACCCGGCCAGACCGTGGCCATCGTGGGTCCGACGGGCGCCGGGAAGACGACCCTGGTCAACCTGGTGATGCGGTTCTACGACGTCGACGCCGGCCGGATCACCCTGGACGGCATCGACATCACGGCGATGCCGCGCGCAGCCCTGCGCGGTCAGATCGGGATGGTGCTCCAGGACACCTGGCTCTTCGAGGGCACGATCCACGACAACATCGCCTACGGTCGCCCCGACGCAACCGAGGAGGAGGTGCTCGAGGCCGCCCGGGCCACCTTTGTGGACCGCTTCGTCCACTCGCTGCCGGACGGCTACGACACGGTGATCGACGAGGAGGGCTCGAACCTCTCGGCCGGTGAGCGGCAGCTGGTCACGATCGCTCGCGCCTTCCTGACCAACCCGGCGTTGCTGATCCTCGACGAGGCGACCAGCTCGGTCGACACCCGCACCGAGCTCCTCGTGCAGCACGCGATGGCGGCCCTGCGCACCGACCGGACCAGCTTCGTCATCGCCCACCGGCTCTCCACGATCCGAGACGCCGACCTGATCCTGGTCATGGAGCACGGAGACATCGTGGAGCAGGGCACCCACGACGAGCTGCTGGTCGCCGGCGGCGCCTATGCCCGCCTCTACCAGTCCCAGTTCGCCGCTGCTGCGGTCTGAGGCTCCACGGGCCGGATGATGACGGGTGCCGGCTGACGACGACGCGGATCGCTCCAGCGGTCACCGGCACGCGTGCGGAAAAACCTCTTGAACCCGTCGCGACCTGGTTCTACCGTGGTCGGACACGGGAAAGGAGGTGGTCCGAAGAATGAGTTCTTCCAGGACGCGTGAGGTGGCTGCCCGCTAGCAGCCGCGGCCCGACACCGGGCAACGCAGAAAGCCTGCTGGCGAAACTCCAGCGGTCACCCGACCCGCAGACGATCCGGTCATCACGTCCACCGGAGCGGGCCTCATTTGAGGTTCACGTCTGCGGGTCGCTGCGTCGTCAGCCCAACGCGTTGAGCTTGCAGTCCCCGGACGGCGGCCGCCCGCCGGCGGCGTGCCGGGAAGCGACAGCTGCGAAGTAGGCCTCGCGGCGCTGTGCGGCACACCCGTCGGGACGGGCATGCGGAGCGACCAGGTCGGGCTCGAGCTCGTGGTTGAGCGCGTCGCGCAGCAGGACCAGCGCCTCGGAACGGATCTGGGAGACCCGGGACTCGCTGACCCCGAGCGTGTCGGCGATCTCGGCCATCGGCTGCTCGGCGAGGAAGTACTGCTCGACGACGTGGCGCAGCCGCTGCGGGAGCTCGGCGATCGCGTCGGTGAGGTAGGTGAGCCGCTCTCGGTGCTCGAACTCTGCCTCCGGGGTCGGGGCCACGCAGACCAGCCGCTCGCCGAGGCTGGAATCCTCCGCGGCGTTCAAGGAGAGCACGTGCGCGCGGACCACGTCCTCGTCGTTGGCGACCACCTCGCTCACGCTGAGTCCGGCGACGGTCCCCACCTCGAGATCCGTGGCAGGGCGGCCCAGGGTGGCGGCGAGCCGGCTGCGGGTGGCGTCGAGATCGCGGGCGCGTCTACGCACGGAGCGAGACGCCCAGTCGATGCCGCGCAGCTCATCGACGATCGCCCCCCGGATCCGCGTGGCGGCGTAGCTGGGGAAAGGCACGCCCCGCGAGGGGTCGAAGCCATGGCCTGCTTGTACGAGTGCGGCGAGTCCGGCGGAGGTCAGATCATCTCTGTCGACGTGGGACGGCACCCTGGCCATGGTTTCGCGGACGATGTGTCCAACCAGTGCCATGTGTCCCACGATCAACGTCTCGGAGCCCGGCGGGACGTCGTTCTGGACTGTCACGGAGGTATCGTCCCGCTCCAACACGCCTGAAATCGGGCGAACTGTGCAGTAGGTCACAGAGTGGATGTGATCTATCTCACACTTAGTTGATTCTCCGTTCTAGTCCAGATCGGCCACCAAACGGCTCAGCATGCGCCGCGCGCGCCCGATGGGTGTGAACGAGGGCCTGACTGCGGGCGCCGGGCGGGAGGCTCGGTCGTGCCGGGAGGAGTCGGGCCGCAAGAAGGATGGCCGAGATGGAGAAGCTCTCGCTGGTGCTGTGGCGCGAACGGGACCTGCTGGAGACGTTGTACTGCCGGTTGGAGGTCGAGCGGCTGGTGTTGTCGGGTGGGCACATTCGCTGGCTGCTCAAGGCGTCCGGCGACGTGGAGGTCACTCTCGAGGAGATCCGCCGCACCGAGATCCTGCGTGCCGTGGCTGCCGACGAGGCCGCCGCCGCTGTCGGGCTCGAACCCAATCCGAGCCTCGCCCACCTCATCGACCGGGCGGACGAGCCGTGGTGTTCGATCCTCGCCGACCATCGCGCCGCGTTCGATGCTGCCAGGGCCCAGGTCGCCTGGGCGGCCGAGGCCAACCGAACCCTGATCTCCGCCGTGGCCCGCGGGGCCGGCTTCGGGGGACCGACTCGGGTCGTGCACCAGGGCCTGCTGGAGTTCCTGCGATGAGCAGGCCCCAGTTCCCCCCGCCGTACGCCGGTGGCGTGCTGTGGCGCGCCCCACTATTGGTTGCTCAAGTCAACAATGGGGAATATGGTTGCCGTTAGCAACCTTTCACCACCATGAATCGAGCACCCGTGTCAGACGCTTCGCCCTCGCTGGACCACACCGCTCCCACGGCGGTCGCCGCTCAGATGACCCACCGCGAGATCCTGGAGGCGATGAGTGGGCTCCTGCTCGCGATGTTCGTCGCGATGCTGTCGAGCACCGTCGTCACCAACGCCCTGCCCCGCATTGTCACCGACCTCCACGGCAGCCAGACCGGCTACACCTGGGTCGTCGTCGCGACCCTGCTCTCCATGACCGCGACCACGCCCATCTGGGGCAAGCTAGCCGACCTGGTCAGCAAGAAGATCCTGGTCCAGAGCGCACTGGTCATCTTCTCGATCGGCTCCCTGATCGCCGGCTTCGCGCCGAGCATGGAGGTGCTGATCGGTGCCCGCGTCGTGCAGGGGCTCGGCGTCGGTGGTCTCACCGCACTGGTGCAGGTCGTGATCGCCTCGATGGTCACTCCGCGCGAGCGTGGCCGCTACTCCGGCTACATCGGCGCGACCTTCGCGCTCGCCACGGTCAGCGGCCCGCTGATCGGGGGCCTCATCGTGGACAGCCCGCTCGGCTGGCGCGGCACCTTCTTCGTGGGCCTGCCCGTGGCCGTTCTCGCCTTCGGGGTCCTGCAGAAGACGCTGCACCTGCCGGTCGTCAAGCGCGACGTCTCCATCGACTACCTCGGCGCCACGTTCATCATCGGCGGCGTCTCCCTGCTGCTGGTCTGGGTCTCGCTGGCCGGCAGCCAGTTCGGCTGGCTCTCGGCGACCAGCGGCCTGCTCGTCGCAGGCGGCCTCGCACTCCTGGCCGCCGCGGTGTACGTCGAGTCCGTCGTCGCCGAGCCGATCATCCCGCTGCGCCTCTTCCGTGACCGCACCACCAGCCTCGCCACTGCCGCCTCGGTCCTGATCGGCGTGGCGATGTTCGGCTCGACGGTCTACCTCAGTCAGTACTTCCAGCTCGCCCGCGGGATGAGCCCCACCCACGCCGGGCTGATGTCGATCGCGATGGTCGGTGGCCTGCTCGTCTCGAGCATCGTCAGCGGCCGGGTCATCAGCGAGTCCGGGCTGTGGAAGCGCTGGCTGGTGGGTGGCATGGCCCTCGTCATCGTCGGCCTGGCCCTGCTCGGACGGATCGACGCCCACACCAATCTCGCCGTCGTTGCCGGGTTCATGGTGATTCTCGGCGTCGGGCTCGGCGCCACGATGCAGAACCTCGTCCTCGCGGTCCAGAACAACACTGCCCAGGCCGACATGGGCGCAGCCAGCTCCGTGGTCTCCTTCTTCCGTTCGATGGGCGGCTCGATCGGCGTCTCGGCCCTGGGTGCGCTGCTCAGCCACCAGGTGACCACCAAGGTGACCGCGGGCCTGACCCGGCTCGGCATCACCCCGGACACCCACGCCAGCCACTCGATCCCCGACCTCTCGGCGCTGCCGGCTCCGGTGCGGGCGCTCTACGAGAACGCCTTCGGCGAGGGGATCGGCCAGATCTTCCTGGTGGCGATGCCGTTCGCCGTGCTGGCCTTCGCCTGCGTGCTCTTCATCCGCGAGGTCCCGCTGAGGACCACGATCCTGCGCGACGACGAGGTGGGACCTGACGTGGCGGCCGGCGTGGCCGCCGAGTTCGAGGCCGGGCAGGCCACGCGATGAGCGAGGGTTCACGTCAGGATTCGCTGCGCCGCCTCGAGTCGGAGGTGGGCGTGCTGATCCGGCGGATCAAGCGGGTCATCGGCGAGCGCGCCCGCGGTGTCCACGCCGAACTGCAGCCCGCGTCGTACCTCATGCTGGCCTGGGTGGCCGAGCACGGCCCGATCAGGGCGTCGGTGATCGCCGAGACGTTCGACGTGGACAAGGGCGCGATCAGCCGCCAGGTCCAGCACCTGGTCGACCTCGGGCTGGTCGACCGGACACCGGACCCCGACGACGGGCGCGCCTCGCTGGTCGCCGCAAGTGTGGACGCCGTACGCCGACTCGACGACGTGGTGGCGTTGCGGCGCGAGTGGCTCGACCAGCGGCTCGGTGACTGGTCCGACGAGGAGCTGTCGAGCTTCGCGGCAGTGCTCGGTCGCTACAACACCGCACTCGAGGGCTGACGCCGGCGTCAACCCCGCGCAGGGCTCAGACCAGCCAGATCGCGGTGTCGCGGGGCAGCAGGTCGGTGACCGGTCCACTGGCCATCCGGACCTCGCCGGACGGCAGCGGCACCGGCTTGGTGCCGCAGTTGAGCACCACCGTCAGCGGCCCGCGCGTGAACGCCAGCACGTCGGGGCCAAGGTCGAGCAGGTCGACGTGCTCGCCGGCCTCGACGGTCTTGCGGCGAGCGGCCAGCGCGGCTTGGTAGAACGACAGCGTCGAGTCGGGGTCGGACTGCTGGGCGGCCACGGTCAGCGTGTCCCAGTCGTCCGGCTGGGGGATCCATGGCTGACCGGTCCCCGGTCCGAAGTCGTACGGCGCGCGGTCGCCCGCCCACGGGATCGGCACCCGGCAGCCGTCCCGACCGGGCTCGCCGGTGCGGAACCAGGCGGGGTCCTGGCGGTACTCGGGCAGCACGTCGACCTGCTCGAGGCCGAGTTCCTCGCCCTCGTAGAGGTAGGAGGAGCCGGGGAGTCCCAGCATCGTGAGCGTGGCCGCGCGGGCGCGGGCCAGCCCCTGGGCGCCGCCGCCGTAGCGGGTGGTGTGGCGGGTGACGTCGTGGTTGCTGAGCACCCAGGTCGGTGAGGCGCCGACCGGCTCGACGGCCGCAAGGGTGCCGGCGATGACCTCGGCAAACGCCCGGGCGTCCCACTCGGCGAGCAGCCAGGCGAAGTTGAACGCCTGGCTCATCTCGTCGGGACGCACGAAGCGGGCCATCGACTCGGGAGTCTGGGTCCAGGCCTCGGCGACCAGCACGCGGTCCCCGTCGTACGCCGCGAGCACCTCGTGCCAGCGGCGGTAGACCTCGTGCACCTCGGGCTGGTCCCACATCGGCTCGTCGGCCAGCGCACGCTCGACCATGCTGCTCGGGGTCGGCAGGCCGTGCGCGGGCAGCTCGGAGGCGGCCGGGAGCACCTGGTCGCGCAGCGACTCCTCCTTGTAGAGCCCGTGCGCCACGTCGACCCGGAAGCCGTCGACGCCGCGGTCGAGCCAGAAGCGCAGGACGTCCTCGAACATCGCATGCACCTCGGGGTTGCGCCAGTCGAGGTCGGGCTGGGTCGTGTCGAACAGGTGGAGGTACCAGCTGCCGTCCGCGACGCGGGTCCATGCGGGGCCGCCGAAGACCGACTGCCAGTTGTTGGGCGGCAGGCTGCCGTCGTTGCCTCGGCCGTCCCGGAAGAGGTAGCGGGCCCGCTCGGGGCTGCCCGGGTCGGCGGCCAGGGCGGCCCGGAACCAGGCGTGCTCGCTGGAGGTGTGGTTGGGCACCAGGTCGACGATCACCTTGAGGTCCAGCTCGTGCGCGCGGGCCAGCAGCGCGTCGGCGTCGGCGAGGGTGCCGAAGAGCGGGTCGACGTCGCAGTAGTCGGCGACGTCGTAGCCGTGGTCGTGCTGCGGGGAGGTGTAGAACGGCGTGACCCACAGGGCGTCGACGCCGAGGTCGCGCAGGTAGGGGAGCCGGTCGGTGATGCCGGGCAGGTCACCCACGCCGTCGCCGTCGCTGTCGGCGAAGCTGCGGACGTAGACCTGGTAGCAGACGGCGTGGCGCCACCACTCGGTTTGAACGTTCAAATCCATGGGGGCAATCCTTCCCAGCCTTGCGCCCGCCCGTCAAATGGCCGCCCCGCGCGCAGGTGTGGTCGTCACCCGAACGTAGCGGGATCGATCGCGATCCACAGGTGCTCGGCGCAGGCCACGACGCGGCCGTCCGCGTCGTAGAGGGTCGATGCGGTGAAGGTCTTGCGCCCCTCAGTTCCACGCGCCAGCCCGACCACGACGTGCTCCTCGCCGAGCAGCGGCAGCGCGTCGACGCGGGCGGTCATCCCGGCCAGCACCATCAGCCGCTCGCTGAAGTCGCCCGCCCAGCCCCCGATGCAGTCGAGGGCCGCCCAGGTGGCGGCCAGGGAGGCGCGGGGCAGCTCGTCGGCGTACGAGTCGCCGAGCTGGCGCAGGGTGATGTCGGGCGTCCAGACCGCCGCGATCCGGGTCGCGCCGTCCTGGTCGGCGACCCGGCCGGGGAAGATTCGCAGCCCGTCGCCCTCGGCCCGGTCGACACCGCACGCGAAGCAGGTCGGGAAGGGGTGTGCGGTGAGACCGGGGTAGGTCGCCATTGCGTCGCGCGCGATCTCGGCCGTCACCGGCTCGACCACGACCGGCCCGCTCTCGGCCAGCGCGGCGTGGGCCACCAGGGTGTCGCCGAGGGAGGCCGAGGCCGTGCCCTCGCTCCAGGTGACGGCCAGCGGGGTGTCCAGCGGCGGGGGTCGTCGCAGTGCCACCCGGATCGGGGGCCAGGCCTCGATGCGGGGGTCGGGCCGCTCGTGCTCGAGCAGTTCCGCGAGGGCGCCCGCGGTCCAGCCGCCGTTGCCCGAGGCGGGAGGTCCGCAGAACCGGTGCGGGATGGTCAGGGTGGGAGCGGTGCTCATCTCCTGATCCTCTCCCATCGGTCGAGCGCCTCGCGGCGCTCCTCCCCGTGGTCGACGATCG
This sequence comes from Nocardioides sp., assembly GCA_046597165.1. GTDB lineage: Bacteria > Actinomycetota > Actinomycetes > Propionibacteriales > Nocardioidaceae > Nocardioides. The sequence goes on along the minus strand of JBKJLD010000017.1, from coordinate 1,708 downwards.
GCGGCGGGTAGCCGACGCGGTCGCGGACCGCAGGAGCCGGGTCGTGCGGGTCCTCGCCGGCGCCCAGGGCGGCCAGCTCGGGCACCCAACGCCGCACGTAGTCCCCGCTCGGGTCGAACCGCCGTCCCTGGCTGGTCGGGTTGAAGACCCGGAAGTACGGCGAAGCGTCGGTGCCGCAGCCGGCCGCCCACTGCCAGCCGTGCTGGTTGGAGGCGAGGTCGCCGTCGACCAGCCACGCCATGAAGTGGCGGGCGCCGTGCTGCCACTCCAGGTGCAGGTCCTTGACCAGGAAGCTGGCCACGATCATCCGGACCCGGTTGTGCATCCAGCCGGTCGCTCGCAGCTGACGCATCCCGGCATCGACCAGCGGGTAGCCCGTGCGTCCCTCGCGCCACGCCTCGAGCTGCGCGCCCGGTTCGTCGTACGTCATCCGGGCGAACTCGGGACGCAGGTACTCCCGGGCGGTCTCGGGGCGCGCGTCCAGCACGTCGGCGTAGAACTCGCGCCAGGCGAGCTCCTTGCGAAACGTCGCAGCGCCCGCGCCTCCGCCCGGCGGCACCGGCAACCGGGCGAGGTCGGCGAGCATCGTCCGCGGGTGGATCTCGCCCCACTTGAGGTGGACCGACATCCGCGAGGTGCCGTCGACCGCCGGACGGTCGCGCGCTTCGTCGTACGCCGTGACTGCCTCGTCGAGGAAGCCCCTCCAGCGTCGGGTCGCCGCCTCCTCGCCGGCCGCCGGCAGCGAAAGCCCCTCGGGCAGGGGTTCGTCGGGGATCGGCACGGTGCCCTCGAGGACCAGCCAGGTGCCGCCCGTGGGCGGCCCGACCGGGCCGCGCCAGCCGTGGTCGGCCCAGGCCCGGGAGAACGGTGTGTACACGCGGTAGGGCGTGCCCGCGCCGGTGCGGACCCGGCCAGGGGACACGGCGTACGGCGAGCCGGTGCGGACCAGGGCGATGCCGTGCGTGGCGAGGGCCGCCTCGACCGCCTCGTCGCGGTGCCGGCCGTAGGGGCCGTGGTCGGCAGCGATGTGAACCCGGGTGGCGCCGACCGCACGCGCCGCGTGGACGACGCGGTCGACCGGGTCGCCCGCCACGACGGCGAGCCGGGCGCCCAGCCGATCCAGGGAGGCCTCGAGAGCGCGCAGCGAAGCGCCCAGGTGAGCGCGGCGGCTCGGACCGGCGGGCTCCCACAGTGCCGGATCGAGAACGAACAGGGGCAGCACGGACCCGTCGGCGCCGGCCTCGAGCAGGGCGGGGTTGTCGGCCAGGCGCAGGTCGCGGCGGAACCACATCACGGAAGGCATCGCGCCCCAGCCTGCCACCCGCGTCCGGCCGAATGGAGGCTGCGGCCCCGATGGGCAAGAATGACCCGGTGAGCGACCTGATCGACACCACCGAGATGTACCTCCGGACCATCTACGAACTGGTCGAGGAGGGCATCATCCCGCTGCGCGCGCGGATCGCCGAGCGACTCCACCAGAGCGGCCCGACCGTCTCCCAGACGGTGGCCAGGATGGAGCGCGACGGCCTGCTGACCGTCGAAGGGGACCGTCACCTCGAGCTCACCGACGAGGGCCTCCGGCTGGCCACCCGCGTGATGCGCAAGCACCGGCTCGCCGAGCGGCTCCTGACCGACGTGATCGGCCTCGACTGGGAGCTGGTCCACGAGGAGGCCTGCCGCTGGGAGCACGTGATGTCCGAGACGGTGG
>JBKJLD010000082.1:0-36115 GCA_046597165.1 Nocardioides sp. | reverse complement strand
GCATCGCGGAAGACTGATGCTGAACAAGGTCCCCGAGGTCACGGTGTACTTCTGGATCATCAAGATCTTGTGCACCACGGTCGGGGAGAGCTTCGCCGACTACATCAACGAGACCCTGGGCTTCGGCCTGACCAACACCACCCTGGTGTTCTCAGCAGCTCTGATCGTGGTCCTGGTCGCGCAGTTCCGACTCGACCGCTACGTGCCGGGGGTCTACTGGCTGGCCGTCGTCCTGATCAGCGTGGTCGGCACCCTGCTCACCGACAACCTCACCGATGGCCAGGGCGTCCCGCTGTGGCTGTCCTCCACGGTTTTCGCCGCGACCCTCGCCGCCGTCTTCGGGATCTGGTACGCCCGAGAGCACACCCTGTCGATCCACACCATCGTCACCACCCCTCGCGAGAGCTTCTACTGGCTGACGGTCCTGGTCACCTTCGCACTCGGCACCGCCGTGGGCGACTGGACGCTCGAGCTCACCGGCTGGTCTGCCGGCGTCTCCGTGCTGCTCCCGCTCGGCCTCATCCTCGCCGTTCTCGTGGCCTGGAAGGCCGGCGCCGGCCCGGTGCTGTCGTTCTGGCTCGCCTACATCCTGACCCGTCCGCTCGGCGCCAACATCGGCGACTTCCTCGCCTCCCCCAAGGCCGACGGTGGCCTGGGCCTGGGCACCCTCGGCACCAGCGTCCTGTTCCTGGGCACGATCCTCGCGGTCGTCGTCTACCTCACGGTCACCGACAAGGACCGCACCGAGGTCGTGCGAGCGCACCAGCACTGACCCCAGCAACCCAGCGCCGCACCGAACGCCTACCCGAGGAGCAGTCCAATGTCCGCAACCCGCCGAATCCTGATCGTCACCGACCACGCCGAACCCTCGCCCCAGCTCGAGGCCGCCTGCCGGGACCGGGCCGCCTCCGGCCAAGTGAAGTTCCGTCTCATCGTGCTGAACCCGGCTCGCGCCGAGGTGCACCTCCTCCACCCCGAGCGCCACGAGAAGGCCGAGGAGGCCGAGCTCGCCCTCCAGCGGGCACTCCCCCGGCTGGAGCTGGCCGTTGGCTCCCCGGTCATCGGCTCGGTGTCGGTGCGGCACGACCCGATGGACGCGATCGAGGAGACGACCTTCAGCGAACCCGTCGACGAGATCATCCTGTCGATTCCGGCGCACCCACTCTCGACCTGGCTGCACCAGGACCTTCCCCACCGCCTCGAGCACCTCGGGGTGCCGGTCAGCGTCGTGGCTGCGGGTACTGCCCGCTGATGCAGGGGACGGGCTGACACGGTCCGACCAGCTCACCGGTTAGCGTGGAGCAATGATCCGGGTCCCTCGCGCCTCCCTGCTGGCCACCGCGCTCGTCGTCGGGCTGCTGACCGCGGGTTGCGCCGGTCAGTCGACGTCCCGCGGGAGCGAGGTCCCGGCGTCGACGCGGCACTCCTCCGACGGCGCCGCCCAGGGGACGGTCCGGCTGGCCGGGGCCGTGCCGACCCCGGTCACCAAGCTGCTCGTCGTCATCGAGGAGAACCACTCCCTGGACCAGATGCAGCAGGGCATGCCGTACACCTTCGACCTGGCCACCCAGTACGGCTACGCGAGCAACTACCGCGCCGTGACCCACCCGTCGCTGCCCAACTACATCGCCATCGCCGGCGGCAAGACCTACGGCATCGCCGACGACGCCAACCCGTCCGTCCACCGCCTCCAGGGCCGATCGGTCTTCGGGCAGGCGCTGAGTCGTCACCGCACGGCGGCGGTCTACGCCCAGGGGATGCCGCGCCGCTGCGCCACCACCCCCCAGGGTGCGTACGCCGTGAAGCACAACCCGTGGGCCTACTTCGTCGGTGAGCGGCCCCAGTGCCGCGCCCACGACTTCGCGATGTCCCGGTTCGGTCGCGACGTGCGCGCCGGCAACCTCCCGCGGGTGGGGATGGTCATCCCCGACCTGAACCACGACGCCCACGACGGATCGCTGCAGCAGGCCGACGACTGGTTCCGCTCGCTGATGACCAAGGTCTTCGCGGGCGACGACTGGGCCTCCGGCCGCCTGGCGGTGGTCCTCACGGCCGACGAGGACGACCGAGCCCATGGCAACCGGGTCCTGACCGTCGTGATCCACCCGAGTCAGGACCGCCACGTGGTCGGCCAGCGGCTGACCCACTACTCCCTGACCCGGCTCTACGACGAGGTCGCCCAGCTGCCCTACCTCCACAAGGCCCGGGGCGCGACCTCGATGGCGACGGCGTTCGGACTGCCCGTCGGCTGATCCGTCGGCTGCCCGAGGGCTGTTCAGTCCCGCAGGCTGGCGAAGATGTCGTCGAGCAGCGGACCACCGGGGCGGCGTCCGACCTCGCGGAACCACTCGCGGCCCAGGACCCGAAGGGCCACCGGCCTCGGCAACCGCAGCAGCACCTGCAGGGTCCGGACCCCCTCGTCGGTGCTGGCCTGGCTCGCGTGGGCCCGCATCGAGCTTCGCTTGGCGTCGAGGAAGCCCCGCACGTCGACCCGGTGGGTGAGGGACTCGTGGTCGGTGTAGGCCTCGCTCAGATCCGGCAGCTCCGGTCGGCCCACGACCCACGACAGCCACCGCAGCAGGCGGACCCCCCGCTGCAGCGAGCGCCGGTCCAGGGTCGCCTCGAGCACCACGGGGGTCCGCGCCAGGCCGGCCGCCATCCGGCCGACCCGGTGCACCTGCACGTGGTCGGGGTGACCGTAGCCACCCGCGGCGTCGTAGGTCGTCAGGACGTCCGCGTTCTCCTCGAGCAGGAGCCGGGCCAGCGCCTCGGCCGCCTCGTCGACGTGCGCATCGGCGAAGTTGGTGCCCGCACCGGCATTGACGGCCGGCCATCCGGAGTCGGCATAGCCCAGCAGCTCGACGCGGGCGATGCCCAGCGCCGCCGCCGAGGCCGCCAGCTCGGAGCGACGGTGCTCCCCCAGGCCCACCGAGACGTACGACGCGGACGCCAGCCCGGCCTCGCCGGCCGTGGCCACCACCAGGACGACCCGGTGGCCCTCGGCGGCGGCGCGGGCCAGGGTGCCCGAGGTCAGCAGGGCCTCGTCGTCGGGGTGGGCGTGGAAGGAGACCACGGTGAACCGTTTGCCGGTCATCGTGGGACACCGCCCAGGGAGCGTTGGCCCGCGACCCGGGCCGCCTGCTCGTAGCCGGCGAGCGAGCCCGCCAGGGCGGCCGGCCAGTCGAAGCGGCTCGGCACCCGCAGGTTGTGCTCGGCCATCGCGGTGGCGGTGGCCGGGTCGGTCAGGAGTCGAACGAGCGCGCCGACCATCTCCCCGTCAGTCCCGCCGAGCAGGCCGTCGACCCCAGGGGTGATGAAGGTGCCGACGCCCCCGTGGCGGCTGGCCACCACCGGCAGGCCGGCGCAACGCGCCTCGAGTGCGGCGATCCCGAAGGACTCGAGCTCCGCGGGCGCCACGAAGAGGCTCGAGGCCGCGAAGACCTCACGGATGGCGGGTCGGTCCAGGACGCCGGGCAGCTCGACCCAGTCACGCATGTCGTGCCGGTCCAGGTAGCGCTCCAGCGCGCCACGCTGCGGGCCGTCGCCCACGATCACCGCACGCAGGGGCAGTGCGTCGGGCAGCTCGGCACGCACCTGTCGCAGGATCCGGGCCAGGGGGAGCGTGCGCTTGGTGCGGGTGAGCCGCATGACGCTGACGATGGTCGGCACGGCCGGGGGCCGGGGCGTCACCTGCCAGCGCGCCGGGTCCACGGCGTTGGGCAGCACCAGGACGGGGACGCCGGGTCCCAGGACCCGGCGGACCGGCGCAGCGGCGGGCTCGCTGACCGCTGACCACTGGACCCTCCACGTGCGGAGCCCGGCCACCGCGCTTCCCCAAGAGGGCAGCACTCCGAGCCGCGACCACAGCGAGTGGACGGTGACCAGCACGGGAAGGCCTGCGGCGCTCGCCTGTCGGGCGGCGCCGAAGGCGAACGGAGAGACGACCGAGACGTGCACGTGCACCGCGTCGGCGCCGGCCAGGGCCTCGGCCAACTGTCGGGACAGGCCGATCCGGCGGGGCACCGTGGCGCTCGCATGCCGGATCCGGCGTACCCACGCGGGGTCCGGGGCATGGGCGTCAGCAGGGGTGACGGTCACGACCCGGACGTCGTGGCCTGCGGCCCGTTGGCGTTGGGCGAGGTCGTGGACGTGCATCTCGATCCCACCGACGCGTGGCAAGTAGCAGTCGGTGACGTGGACGATCCTCATCGGGCCGCCTCCTGCTGTTCGCGGCGCAGCGATCGGCGGCGGGACACCAACCAGGCGACCAGCCCGGCGCCGCCGACGGGGACCTCGAGGCCGTAGGTGAAGGTCCGGTAGAGCAGGACCCCCGCGACCGTGCCCACGGGGTCGCCGCCGGCGGCGATCAGCAGCCCCAGCAGGCCGACCTCCACGACGCCGGCGCCGCCCGGGGTCAGTCCGGCCATCGTGAGCAGCCGTTCGAGGGCGAAGCCGGCGAGGACCATCGACGGCGCGAGCCCGGCACCGGTGACGTGCAGGCAGCCCCAGAGCAGCAGGCCCAGCGTGAACGTGTAGACGACCATCCCGGCCGTCAACCGAGGCCAGGCGGTCCGCACCAGGGCGGCGCACTCGGACCGGATCCGCAGGAGGGTGTCGCCGACCCGGACGGTGCGAGCGGACCCCACCAGCCGCAGCAGCCGCTCACCGGTCCGGTCGACCACGCCGCCCACGACCGCGGCCGCCCGGTCGCTGGCGACCAGGACGACCCCGATGAGCGAGAACGCCGCCAGGACACCGGTAGCGATCTCGGTGGCCGTCAGCAGGCGACCCGACGGCGCCGTGCCCCCGGCCACCAGCACCAGCACCGTGAGGGCGGGCAGGCAGAGCTTGACCAGGACGTCCCAGACGTTGGTGACGACGGTGAAGGCCGCGAAGGCCGACCGGTCGAAGCCCCAGGCCCGGGTCATCCGGTAGTTCAGTGCGATCCCGGCCGCACCGCCGAAGGGCAGCACGTTGGCGACCGCGCTCCCGGTCAGGCTGAGCGTCAGGGCCTGGCGGTGGGTGAGTCGGGGCAGCGCCGCGGTCAGGGTGAAGGTGTGGGCGAGCAGCCCCGCCGCCCACAGGCCGGCCAACAGGGCCAGGTCGAGCCACGGGACCCGGCCCAGCGCGCTCCCCACCTCCGCCCAGGGGGCACCGGCCACGAGCGGCACCACCACGAGCAGCAGGACCACGACCCCGGCGGCCGAGGCCAGGGAACGGGCCCACCGCCAGGGGGCGCCCGCGGGCAGCGTCGTACTCATCGGTCACCGGACGGGGTCATGACGGCTCCAGGGGTCGTGAGTTCTCGAGGTAGATCCGCCGGTCGGCCACGTCGGCGACCAGCCGGTAGTGCGCGGCGAGCTGGGCCTCGGCCGCCGCCGGTTGCAGCTCCCAGACCCCGAGGCTGTCTGTCTCGCTGCCGTAGAGCGCGACCACCCAGGTGGGCCGGCCCGGCCCGCGCAGGACCCTGGCGAGGTCGGTGAGCTGGGGGTCCTGAACCCGGACAGGCAGACTCCACAGGTCGGGGTAGGGGCTGCTGAGCCCGCTCGCGAGCAGGATGTCGGGACTGCCGAAAGCCACGACCGCGGTGTCGCCGGGAGCGGCGTGCGCCGAGAGCCAGGCGGCGACCGGCGCCGTGGGTGACGGGGCCAGTGGTTCGGTGACCAGCGAGCCGAGGCTCACCGCCGCGACCACCGCCGCGCAGGTGATCCCCCAGCCGACCCAACGTCGTTCCCGGTCCGAGGTCGCGGAGAGCAGGGCGACCGCCAGGACAGTTCCGGGGACCAGGCAGACCAGGTAGTGCAGCCAGTAGCTGCCGCCGCCCAGGACCGAGAAGGTCTCCCAGGCCAGGACCGCCAGGACCGGCCAACGGAGCCGGGCGAGCGGACCCCGCCCGACCGCGCGCAGGTGGAGCACGAGCTGGAGCGGGACCAGCACGACGCCGCTGAGCAGCAGCGCCACCAGCAGGCTGTGGAACCGAACCGTGGCCGCCACGCTGGTCGAGCTCGCCAGCACCCTGGCGGCCTCGAGGCGGAAGGTGACGACGGCGTCCCACAGGGCCAGTGGGCCGGTGCCGCGCAGTGCGGCCCAGGTCAGCACGAGCGCGGTCAGGACCAGGGCCCCCGCGACCGCGGGCGCGAGGTGCCGGGCCACGCGGGCGAGGGACCGGTGCGGCAGCAGGCTCACCGAGGCGACAGCCACGGCGACCAGGACGTCCACCTCGTTCTGCTTGACCAGCACCGCGGCGGCGCCGACGGCCCCCGAGAACGCGAGCCAGGCCACGCGGCGCGGCGACTGATCGGCTGCGGCCTCGACCAGCAGAAGCAGTCCCAGGAGGACCAGGGGTACGGCGATCAGCTCGCCGTTGACCTCGGCGGCGTCGAAGAGGGGTGTCACCAGGAAGACCACGGCGGTCGCTGCCGCCAGCCGTCGCGTGCGGGTCACGACCGAGGGAGCGGCCCCGGCCAGGTCAGCCACCCGGTGACCGAGCCGGGCGGCGAGCAGCACCGCCGAGGCGGTCACCAGGAGCCCGGCGAGGCGCAGCGCCACCCGGTCCGGTCCCAGCCGTCCGACCAGCTCGAAGAAGCCGATCAGCAGGGGCGGGCGATCGACCCAGTAGTTGCCGTAGAGCGAATGGCCGGGGGCCCACTGCGAGGCGACCAGCAGGAAGCCGCCCTCATCCGACGAGAGCGCCCGGCCGAAGAACGGCAGCCGGGCGACCACGGCCAGCACCGTCAGGGCGCCCACCAGCGGGTCGACCCGGCCGGGCGCGCCGGGCAGGCCGGACGGGACGCGGCCGTCAGGCAGGTCGGGACGGTCGAGGTGACCCGTCAGCTGGCTCATCGTGGACTCCCACCGAGGCGGTCATTTTCCTTCACGGTACGAGCGCCGGATGAAGTCTCGATGAAGGGCGGCGGCCTGCTCTCAGTCGAGGACCAGCACGTCCTCCACCGCACGACGGGGCGTCAGCGGGAGCTCCGCGCGCGTCATCTCCTGCCAGCCGAGCCGGGCCAGGAGCTGCGGGTGGGGCATCCCCGAGAGCACGAGGCCACGCAAGGCCGCCCGGGTCTCCGGGACCTCGACCACCTGGCTCAGCGGCAGCAGGGAGAGCCCGTGCCGGACGGAGTCGAGCCACAGGGCGCTCAACGTCTCGCCGGCGCGCAGCCACGCCTCCTGCCCGTCCGCCGCCGAGCAGATGACCACGAGCCCATCCACGGTCTCCGAGCTCTCGTGCAGCGGGTCGGGCAGCGACCCGTCCCGGAAGCGCGACGGCAGCGCCGGACGGTGCGGGTTCACCGCGGGGATGCTCGTCTGAGGGATCCCGTCGGCGCCACCGCCACCGACCCACCAGGCGAGCTCGGCGGCGTACTCCGCGTCGGCTCGCTGCACCTCATCGGCCCGGCGCATCAGCCGATCAACCTCGGCCCGGCTCGAGGGGTCGGTCAGCGGCAGCACGAGGGCGCCCCAGCGCTCGGCGAATCCGGCCAGGCGCGCCAGCCGCTCGGCCGGCAGCGGCCACGAGGTGAAACGGCGCCGGTCCGTGCGACGGGCCACGAGTGCTTCGAGCAGCTCCTCGGCCTGGGGCGTGACCGGCATCGACACCGGGGTGAGGACGGCCAGCAGGTCAGGTCGGGCCGGGTCCGGGCAGCGCTCGACGTCGAGCCGCCAGCCGCACGCGGCCGCGGCCACCTGAGCGTGGTGCAGCGCCGCGCCGCAGCTGAGCACGAGGTTGCGCCCGTCGGGGTCGGCCTGCCACAACTGGCGGGACCGGTCGGCGTGCAGCTCGAGTCGGCCGGCGCGGACCTGCCAGCGCCAGGGCTGGGTGTTGTGGACGCTGGGGGCCCGGCAGGCGAGCTCGACGATCTCGCGGAAGGGGGCAGTCGTTGCGGCGGGGTTGTCCTGGGTGTCGCGCTGAGTCACATGGCTCATCGTCGATCTCCGTCCTGGTCTCCCCCAGCCTCGCCGCACGGCTGCGCCTCGGGCAGGGGATTTGGTCCCGGCGCGGACCAACCAAGGGACCCTCGAGCGGTCTGGGCGCCGGGCGTACGGTGGCTTCATGGACGCGCAGAAGTGGGACGAGCGGTATGCCGCCCGAGAGCTGGTCTGGTCGGCAGGACCCAACCAGTTCGTGGCCTCGGAGCTGGCCGAGCTGAGCCCCGGCCGAGCCGCCGACCTGGCCGCCGGCGAGGGGCGCAACGCGATCTGGCTGGCTCGCCTCGGCTGGCAGGTCACCGCGCTCGACTTCTCCCAGGTCGCCCTCGACAAGGGACGCGAGGTGGCCGGCGACACCCCCGTCGAGTGGGTGTGCGCCGACGCGACCACGTGGGCGCCGGACGAGGCCTACGACCTGGTGGTCATCGCCTACCTGCAGCTACCGGCCGAGCACCGGCAGGCCGCCGTGCGTCGGGCCTTTCGCGCGCTGCGCCCCGGCGGCACCTTCTTCCTGGTCGCCCACGACGCGACCAACCTCGTCGAGGGCACCGGCGGCCCCCAGGACATCTCGGTGCTGATGACCGCCGACGACGTGCTGGCCGATCTCGGCGCCGAGCAGTTCGACGTGGAGCGGGCCGAGCGGGTCAGCAGGGAAGTCGAGGGGCCCGACGGGACCGTCACGAGGGCGTACGACGCCCTGGTGCGCCTCGTCCGGCGCGGCTAGGAACCCCGCTCAGGAGGACGAGTCGAACTCGTCGCCCGTGGCGGGTGCATCGGCCGGGTCGGCCGGAGCGGTCGGCTCGTCGCCGTACACCCCCGCGTCCTTGGCCGCCTGGGCCTTGCGCAACTGCTTGACCAGGCTGAACCCCAGGAACGCGACGGCCGCGGCGAGCAGCAGGAAGATCGCGAACGCGGTCCAGCCCGCCTTCACGTCCTCGGGCTGAGGGCTCTCGTCGACGAGCCGGATCACGGCGGTGACCAGGTGGGTCAAAGCGTTGGGGACGACAGCTGGGAAGGACATGGCCACAGTCTCTCAGGCGGGGTCGGTGATGCCGGCGAAGAGGTCGTCCTCCGGCGTCGACGCAGAGACGTGACTCACCACCAGCTCGTAGTCCTCGGTCGGCCACACGGACTCCTGGAGCTCTCGCGGGATCGAGAACCACGCCCCGTCGGGGTCGATCTGGGTGGCGTGCGCGAGCAACGCCTGGTCGCGGACCCCGAAGTAGTCCCCGCAGGGCACCCGGGTCGTGATCCGGGCGTCCCACTCCGGCTCAGGCTTCCAGTCCTTGAGCCGGTCGGTCCACGGCGACTCGAGGCCGTGCTCCCTCATCACCTTGTCCAGCGCCTCCATCCGGGGACGGTTGAACGAGTGGTGGTAGTAGAGCTTCAGGGGCTGCCACGGCTCCCCCAGCTCGGGGAAGCGCTCCGGGTCGCCGGCCGCCTCGAACGCCGCGACGCTCACCTCGTGGCACTTGACGTGGTCCGGGTGCGGGTAGCCGCCCCGCTCGTCGTACGTCGTGACGACGTGCGGGCGGAACTCGCGCATCAGGCGCACCAGGGGTGCGATGGCCTCCTCGAGCGGCACCAGCGCGAAGCACCCCTCGGGCAGCGGCGGCTTGGGGTCACCGTCGGGCCAGCCGGAGTCGACGAAACCGAGCCAGTCCTGGCGGACCCCCAGGATGTCGCGGGCCCGCTCCATCTCCTGGCGGCGAACCTCGGTGATGTTCTCGAGGATGTCGGGACGGTCCATCTTCGGGTTGAGGATCGAGCCCCGCTCGCCCCCGGTGCAGGTCGCGACGTGGACGTCGACGCCCTCCGCGACGTACTTCGCCGTCGACGCCGCCCCCTTGCTCGACTCGTCGTCGGGATGGGCGTGCACGTGCATGAGCCGGAGTCCGGCGCGTGACTGGGATCGGAGGGCGTGCGACATGGGGTGGATTCTAGGTGGGAGCATCTGGGGGTGACTTCGCAGGACAGCCTCCAGGACCGATACGGCGCCCCCGCCCCCTGGCGCCGACGCGCCCTGGTCGGTGCCAGCGCCACCCTGGCGCTGATCTTCCTGGGCTGGCTGGGCTGGACGACGTGGGTGCACGCCACCCCCGATGTCTCCTCGGCGATCGTGGGCTACCAGGTGGTCGACGAGCACACCGCCATGGCCCGGGTCGAGGTCCGCCTCAAGGACGCCGGCGTCCAGGCCAGCTGCCTGCTGCGCGCCTTCGCCGAGGACCACACGGTCGTCGGCGAGCTCAGCTTCACCCCGGAGTACGGCGTCGCGCAGCCGGTCGAGCTGTCGGTCCGCACCGAGCGCAGGGCCACCTCGGTGTCCCTGGTCGGCTGCACCGCCCCTGGCGAGCCGCGACCCAACTGAGGGCCGTTCGGTCGTGCAGACCTGCGCGCCGGGGACGAAGTTGTTAAACTCATCCGCCTGAGCGTCCCGAGGGGCCGTCCAGAACGGACCCCGAGCCACTCGACGTACGGCCGAACGACCACGCGATGACGGGCCGACCGAGCACGACGCGACACCAGACAACAGGTGGGTATGCCCCGCCGTACCCAACCGAAGCACGCAGGAGCACCTATGCCGCAGTCCACCGAGCAGACCACCATCTGGCTGACCCAGGAGGCCTTCGACAAGCTCAACGCCGAACTCGCCGACCTCAAGGGTCCGCGACGCCAGGACATCATCGAGAAGATCAGCGCCGCGCGCGACGAGGGCGACCTCAAGGAGAACGGCGGCTACCACGCCGCCAAGGACGAGCAGGGCAAGATGGAGGCCCGGATCCGCCAGCTCGAGGACATGCTCCGCCGCGCCGAGGTGGGCGAGACACCCCCCAACGACGGGATCGTCGAGCCCGGCATGGTCGTGACCTACCGGTTCGCCGGCGACAAGGAGACCGAGAAGTTCCTCCTGGGCGCCCGCGAGATCAAGCGTGAGGACGACCCGCTGGAGGTGTTCTCCCCCCAGTCGGCCATCGGTGCGGCCATCAACGGCAAGTCCAAGGGCGACACCGCGACCTACACCGCTCCGAACGGCAAGGAGCTGACGGTCGAGATCGTCGACGCCGTGCCCTACGCCGGCTGAGCGGCTACTCGAAGACCCGGTAGCCACGCTCGCGCAGGCGACCCATGACCTGCTCGGCGTGCGGAAGACCGCGCGTCTCCAGCTGGAGCTGCACCTCGACCTCGTCGAGGTGCAGCTGAGGCGAGATCCGCTCGTGGGCCACCTCGAGCACATTGGCCCCGGCGCCGCCGACCTCGGTGAGCAGCTGGGCGAGCCCGCCCGGGACGTCCGGGATGCAGACCCGCAGGTTGAGGTAACGCCCGGCCGCAGCCATGCCGTGCCGGATCACCTTGCCCAGCAGCAGCGGGTCGATGTTGCCCCCCGAGAGCACGGCCACGGTCGGGGAGCTGAACTCCGACGGGGCGTCGAGCATCGCGGCCACGGCGGCGGCGCCGGCCGGCTCCACCACCATCTTCGCGCGCTCGACCAGGGCCAGCAGGGCCCGGGCCATGGAGTCCTCGGACACGGTGCGGATCTCGTCGACGTGGTCGCGGACCGCCGCGAAGGTGATCTCTCCGGGCCGCCCGACGGCGATCCCGTCGGCCATCGTCTTCATCGACTCGAGCGGGACCGGCGAGCCGTGGTCCAGCGAGCCGGGGTAGGCGGCTGCGCCCTTGGCCTGGATCCCGATCACCCGCACGTCGGGACGCAGCGCCTTCACCGCGATCGCAATCCCCGCCAGCAGGCCACCGCCACCGAGCGGCACCAGCACGGTCTCGACGTCGGGTGTCTGCTCGATGATCTCGAGGCCAGCGGTGCCCTGCCCGGCCACCACGTCGACGTGGTCGAACGGATGGATCAGCACCGCCCCCGTCCGCGCCGAGAACTCGTGCGCCGCCTCGAGGGCGTCCTCCAGGTAGCGACCGTGGAAGACCACGTCGGCGCCGTACGCCCGCGTTGCCTTCTCCTTGGGGATCGGCGCCCCCTCGGGCATGAAGACGGTCGATTTGATGCCGAGCAGCTGCGCCGCGAGCGCGACACCCTGGGCGTGGTTGCCGGCTGAGGCCGCGACGACGCCGTGGGCCCGCTCCTCAGCGCTGAGCCGGGAGATCCGCACGTAGGCACCCCGGGCCTTGAACGAGCCCGTGCGCTGGAGGTTCTCACACTTGAGGTGGACCGGGCCGCCGGTGAGGGCGGAGAGCCAGCGCGACTCCTCCATCGGGGTGTAGACCGAGATCCCTTCGAGCGCCTCGCGGGCCGAGCGAATGTCGGCCAGGGACACGGTCGGGATCGTGATGTCACTCATCCTCGAGCGCCTCCCGGGTCGGCGCGGTCTCGCCGCGCTCCGCGTAGTCCTCGTCGAGCTGTTCGCCCGGGTCGTCTCCCGGCGCAGAGAAGTTGGCGAGGTGGAGGGCGACGGCGTTGCCGGCGGCGGCGAGAGGTACGGCGACCAGGGCGCCCGCGACTCCCGCGACCAGCACCCCACACGCGATCGCGATGATCACCCCGAGCGGGTGCACCGAGACCCAGCGGCCCATGAGGAACGGCTGGAGGACGTGGCCCTCGATCTGCTGGACCACGATCACGCCGGCCATCATCAGCAGGGCAGTGAACGGGCCCTGGTCGACCAGGGCAACCAGGACCGCGACGGTGCCGGCGACCGTGGCCCCGACCATCGGCACGAACGCGCCGAGGAAGACCAGGACCCCGAGGGCCAGCACGAACGGGACGCCGAGCACCGCCGCCACAATCATGATCCCGATGGCGTCGGTGAGCGCGACGATCACCGTGGCCCGCACGAACTGGGTCAGCGAGATCCAGGCGACCCGACCGGAGCTGTCCACGTGCTGCCGGGCGGCCCGGGGGGCCAGGCGCACGACCCACGACCAGATCCGGTCGCCGTCGGCGAGGAAGAAGTAGCTCGAGAACAAGATGATGAAGAAGCCGGCGAAGACATGGGTGAGCACCGTGCCGAACTCGGTGACGGTGCCCAGGATCGAGCCGTTCTTCGTCTTCTCGGTGATCGCCGTCTGGGTGCGGTCGATGTAGTCGTTGATCTGGGAGTCGCTGGCGTGCAGCGGACCGTTCTTGAGCCAGTCCTTGATCTCGCCGAGCCCGGCGGCCACCTGGTCGGCGAGCTCGTTGGCGCCGTTCGCGACCTGCTGGCCCGCGAACGTGAGGAGAGCGGCGACGAAGCCGATGACACCGATCACCACGAGGATCGAGGCGAGTCCACGCGGCAACCCGAACCGGTTCAGCAGACCGACTACCGGCGAGACCAGCGCCGCGATCAGGAGTGCCACCACCAGCGGGACGGTCAGGACGGAGAGGAAGCCGACCACCCGGGCGATGAGGTAGCCGGCGAAGACGATGACCAGGAACCGCCAGGCCCACGCCGCGGTGACGTCCAGGCCCCACGGCACCTGGGCCCGGGCGACGTTGGACGGCCCGACCGCGATCGGGGCGGGCTCGGAACGTCGTACGGCGCGGATGGCGGCCCACTGCGCGGCCAGCCGCTCCCCGACCTCGGTGGCGGGGACCCGCGGCATCCCGGCAATCCGCTTGCGGGGATCGGCGGCACCGGACGAATCGGGCTGCTCGGTCTCACCTGACACGGGGGCGTCCTCGTTGCTCACCGCGACAGGCTACCGAGCCGACCCGTCGAGCACCCGCCGCACGAGCCGGTAGGCCGCGAGCGGATGCGTCGGGGCGAGCAGACCTGCCGCTGCGAGCACGTAGTCGGCGTCCACGACCACCTCCGCGCGCCGAGGCAGCTGCCAGCCGCCCTCGAGGTCGGCACCGGTGCTGTCCGCGAAGATCCGGGTTGCCACCCCCGGGCGGCCGTGGCGCAGCGCACCTCCCGAGCCGATGACGAGGCCGACCTCGCGCAGGTCCTTGCCCGTGCGCTCGACGACCCGGCCCTCGGGGCTGACCACGACCCGCGAGCGGCCGGCGTGGCGGCGCAGTGCCAGTCCCACGGCGGCCCGGGCGATCGCCTCGTCGTCGTCCTCGTCGGCGGACGACGTGGGCAGGAACCCGGGGTCGTCGTGGCGCCGGGCGGCGGCGGCGGTGAGCTCGGCGAGCCCGGCCTCGGCGACCGTCGAGACGGCCGACCAGCGCATGCCCAGGTCGCCCTCGACGGTCCGGGTCACGGGCGTGGTGGCCACCACCTCACGGGAGAGGCCACCCTCGGTCAGGGCGGTGTCGGGGTCGACCTCGACGACGCTGTGCACGTCGGTGGTGGCCCCGCCCACGTCCACGACCACGACGTCGCCCACCCCGGGGTGGCGGTCGTCGAGACCACGGGCCAGGAGCTCAACGCCGGTGAGGACCACGTCCGGGGTCGCGCCACGGACCATGGCGACGAAGTCGACGCGGGCGCTGAGGTGCTTGCCGCCGATCACGTGGGCCAGGAACATCTCGCGGATCGCGGACCGGGCAGACTCGGGCGCGAGGACCCCGATCCGGGGCACCACGTTGTCGGCCAGCACGTGCGGGACGTCGCCGAGGATCGCCGCGACCTCGTCGCGCGCGTCGGCGTTGCCGGCGACGACCACCGGCCCCCGCCAGCCCGCGGCCACGATCTGCGCCGCCGCCGTGGTGAGGGCCGCCGCGTTGCCGCCGTCGGTCCCACCGGTCAGGAGCACCACGTCGGGACGGGTGCCCGAGCCTGCGAGCGCCTCCCGGACGGCGTCCGGCGGACCCGACATCGCGGTGACGGAGACGACCCGCCCACCACTGGACAGGGCCACCCGGCGACCTGCCTCGGCGGTGACCAGCTCCTCGTTGCCCACCACGGCGATCCGCAGGCCACCCCCTGCGCTCGAGCAGGCGAGCACCTCGGCCTCACCCGCGCGGGCGTGGGCTGCGACCAGGGCGGTCAGACACGCGTCGTACCCGTCGAGGACGTCGCCCGCCCCGTCCGGGCCGGGCAGGGTCGTCGGGTGCTCGGCCGCCGCGAGGACCTGACCAGCGCTCAGGTCGACCAGCAGCGCCTTGGTGAACGTGGAGCCGAAGTCGACGCAGACGGCGAGGTCGGCGCCGGGGTCAGCCGAGGGCACGGTCGAGGTCGGCGATCAGGTCGTCCGCCGTCTCGATGCCGACGCTGAGCCGGATCAGGTCGGCCGGGACCTCGAGGTCGGTTCCGGCGACGCTGGCGTGGGTCATCCGGCCGGGATGCTCGATCAGCGACTCGACGCCACCCAGCGACTCCCCCAGCGTGAAGACCCGCGCCTTCTCGCAGACCGCGAGCGCGTGCGCCTCGCCACCGGTGACGCGGAAGGAGACCATGCCGCCGAAGCGCTTCATCTGGCGAGCGGCGAGGGCATGGCCGGGGTGTTCCTCGAGACCTGGGTAGATCACCTGGGCGACGGCCGGGTGGCTGCTGAGGAAGTCGACGACCCGCTCGGCGTTGTCGCAGTGCCGGTCCATGCGGACGCCGAGGGTCTTGAGTCCGCGGTGGGTCAGGAAGGCGTCGAACGGGCCGGGCACGGCGCCCATGGCGTTCTGGTGGAAGGTGATCTGGTCGGCCAGGTCGAGGTCGCGGACGACGACCGCCCCGCCGACGACGTCGGAGTGGCCGCCGCAGTACTTCGTTGTGGAGTGCAGGGCGACGTCGGCCCCCAGGGTCAGCGGCTGCTGGAGGTACGGCGAGGCGAACGTGTTGTCGACCACCAGCCGGGCACCGGCCTCGTGGGCCACGGCGGCGAGCGCCTCGATGTCGCCGATGTTGAGCAGCGGGTTGGTCGGGGTCTCGACCCAGACCAGCTTGGTGACGCCGGGGCGGATCGCGGCCCTGACCGCGTCGATGTCGGAGACGGCCGCAGGGCTGTGGTCGACGCCCCACACCTTGGCGACCTTGTCGAAGAGGCGGAAGGTGCCGCCGTACGCGTCGTCGGGGATGACCACGTGGTCCCCCGGTCGGCAGACGGAGCGGATGACGGTGTCCTCGGCGGCCAGGCCCGAGGCGAAGGCGAAACCGCGCTCCCCCTCCTCCAGCGCCGCGATGGCGCCCTCGAGCGCGGTGCGGGTCGGGTTCCCGGAGCGGCTGTACTCGTAGCCGCCGCGCAGCCCACCGACCCCGTCCTGCTTGTAGGTCGACGTCGCGTAGATCGGCGGGATCACCGCACCCGTCGTCGGGTCGGGCTCGTAGCCGGCGTGGATTGCACGCGTCTCGAAGCCGGAGCCCTTCCAGTTGTGCTCGGTCGACTGCTGCTGCTCACTCATGCCCCGAGGCTATCGGGGCGGACTGTCCACCCGACGAATCGGGAACGGACCGGCCACCAGCGGTGTTGCAGACTGGTGAGAGTCCCGATCCACCGAGGAGTGCGCGTGTCCATCTTCAGCCGTCACAAGACCGAGCTCGTCTCCCCCGACCAGGCGCTGCCCGGTCGCAGCGAGCGGAACTTCCACCTGTCGGACAAGCACGTCGTCCTCGGCACGCCCGTGGTCACCGACGAGGCACCGGCGGGCCACGAGGTCGCCGTCTTCGGGCTCGGCTGCTTCTGGGGCGCCGAGGAGATCTACTGGCAGCTCCCGGGCGTCTGGTCGACGTCGGTCGGCTACGCCGGCGGGTCGACGCCGCACCCGTCGTACGACGAGGTCTGCTCGGGACGCACCGCCCACACCGAGGCGATCCGGATCGTCTTCGACCCTGCCCAGATCTCCTACGCCGACCTGGTCAAGCGCTTCTTCGAGGTGCACGACCCGACCCAGGGGATGCGCCAGGGCAACGACGTGGGCACGCAGTACCGCTCGGCGATCTACTACACCTCACCCGAGCAGGAGCAGACCGCCCGCGAGCTGACCAAGGTCTACGGCGACGAGCTCGAGCGCCGTCGCCGGGGCTCGATCACCACCGAGATCCGCGAGGTCCCGACGTACTACTACGCCGAGGAGCAGCACCAGCAGTACCTCGCGAAGAACCCGTTCGGCTATCGCTGCCACGCCAACACCGGGGTCAAGTTCCCCGTGAGCCCCTGAGGGCCGCGCGGTGGGGCGCTCTGGCACTGGTGGTGCGCCCGACCTACATCGCGACCGAGTTCGTGGTCGCGGCCGCGACCACGGGCGGCTACAGTTTTTTGTCCGACTCCGTCAGCCGACTCGGCGAGGTCGGCTGCTCGGCGACCTACTGCTCGCCTCGCCATGGGCTGATGAACGGTTCGTTCATCGGCTACGGCGTGCTGCTGGCCGGTGGTGCGGTGCTGCTCGCCAGGCCTCTGGGACCCTGGGTCACGGGGCTGCTGGTGGCCTCCGGTCTGAGCTCGGTCGCCACCGGCCTGGCTCCCCTCGACCAGGACGGCACCCTGCACGCGTTGGCCGCCACGCCGTTGTTCGTGGCGCAGCCGATCGCCCTCGTCGTTCTCGGCGCCAGGTTGCGCGGTGAGCAGCCGCGGCTGGCCCGGGCACTCCTGACGACCGGGGCCGTCACCGGCGCGGGCGCCATGTCCTTCGTGCTCTCAGGCGATGGTCCGGTTTCCGGCGGCCTTGAACGGCTCGCGCTCTGGCCGGTGCTGCTCGGGCTGGCGGCCTTCGCGTGGACGCGGCTCCCCGGCCGCGGGGCCTCCCCCGCGCTCGACACCCCGGCGTAACTTCGCGGAACGCGAGGCGTTGAGAGGCTACCTGCGGACTCCCAGCGGCCCAGGTTTCGAGAAAGCCGGTCCCTCCATGCGTCGAATCGTCCTGACCACGCTCGCGACCCTGGTCGCCATGGCCGCACTGGTCATGATCCCCGCGACCGCGGGGGCCCACGTGGAGCGGCCGTCGTACTGGCCGGACCCGAAGGCCGACTGCGGCGTCTCACCGTGCGCCGGCGGCCACGTGCCGAAGGCACGCTCGCTCGCCTCCGCGCTGGACGAGAGCAAGCCGGGGAACACGCTGGTGGTGTGCAGGGCCGACTCGCTCTCCCGGGCCAGGACGGCAATCAAGACGGCGCGGACCAGCGGCTACAACATCCGGCCGACCGACCACCGCAGCCTGAGCAGCAAGCGCGCGCATTCGCTGCTCGAGATCAACCAGCAGCTCTGGAAGCAGTGCCGCTACCACCGGATCCAGAAGGCCGTCGACGCAGCGCACAACAGCGACCGCGTGGTCGTCATGCCCGGTCTCTACCTCGAGCGGCACTCCCGCCGCCAGCCGATGCAGGACCCCGCCTGCGAGCAGTACCGGACCACGTCCGACCGCGGCGACCCCGGCGCCCTCTCCCACGACTACCAGCTGCACTGCCCGAACGATGCCAACCTGATCGCCGTGATCGGGCGCGGTCCGGACACGGCCCCGGCGCCGCAGCCGGCCCTGACCAATCGCCACGGCATCCCCAACGTCGGCACGTGCATCCGCTGCAACCTCCAGCTCGAGGGCTCAGGAGTGAGTGCCGACGACGTCATCGTCGAGGCCGGCGACGCCAAGGCCGGCAACGGCGGTCCGTCCGGGATCGGGAACAAGAAGGACGTCGGCATCTTCGTCGACCGGGCCGACGGCTTCGTGCTGCGCAACATGACGGTGCGCCACGCCCGCGAGCACGACATCTACGTTCTCGAGACCGACGGCTACCTCCTCGACCGGTTCAAGACCTACTACGCCGGCGGGTACGGCGTGCTCACGTTCGCCGAGGATCACGGAGTCATCCAGAACTGCGACGCCGCCGGCAACGGCGACTCGGGGATCTACCCCGGCTCAGGCGCCGACTCGACGGACCACCGCTACAAGCCGTTCTACCCCAAGTACCGCTACAGCCAGGTGCTCCGGCTCTGCGACAGCCACCACAACGCCGGCGGCTTCTCCGGCACCGACAGCCACGGCACGCTGATCACCCGCAACAACTTCTACGACAACGCGCTCGGCTTCACCACCGACGTGTTCACGGCATCGGGTCACCCAGGGTTCCCCCAGCACGGCAACGTGATCGAGAAGAACAACTTCTACTCCAACAACTTCAACCCGTTCCTCAAGGGCTCCGACGTGGCGCCGTTCATCGCCGCCCCCGTCGGGACCGGCCTCTGGCTTGCCGGTGGCAACGCCAACATCGTGCGGAACAACCACTTCTACGACAACTGGCGCCGCGGCACGATGTTGTTCGCCGTCCCGGATGCGACCGTGTGCGGTCCGGACTCCTCGACGCCGGTCGACGGCTGCGACCCGACCAGCATCAGCACGTCGTACGACAACCAGTTCTACGGCAACACCATGGGCCTCAGCCCCAGTGGCGAGGTGAAGCCCAACGGCACCGACTTCTGGTGGGACAACTTCCCGAGCACGACAGGCAACTGCTGGTACGACAACACGGCGGCGCCCGGCGCGAGCGTCACCACCTCACCCCTCCTGCTGCCTGACTGCTCGAACGGCACCGACCCGAGCACCAGCGTCGGCTACGGCGACGTGCCCAACGAGGGCGAGCTGGTCGCCTGCCTGGCCGGCTTCACGGTCTCGGGCTACCCCGCGGGTGACCCCAACACGTGCACCTGGTCGGCGACCCCGTCCAAGCCGGGCAGCGGTCCGCTCCCGTTCAAGGCCCCGGGCACCAGTGACGCGACCCAGCTGGCCCGGATCCAGATGTTCGGCTCGGTGTGCGCCGCTGGACTCTCACCGCGGCTGTGTGGCGCGTACGGCGACCTCCTGCCGTCCGCCGGCGGTGGGTTCCAGTGGCTCTTCCACGCGATCGAGCGGGTGCTGCCGCAGTCGACGGCTCCGTCGATCACGAGCACCCGACCGCTCGCCACCTACACCTGCAGCTGGTGGCGCAGGGCAAACGAGTCCAAGCGCCTGGGCCTGGTGCAGCGGATCCGTCAGTACGGCACCCAACCCATCAACGGTGACGCCACCAACACCTTCGGGAACGGTGCCGGCATGTCCGACACCCGGGCGATGAGTCTGCTCGAGAGCCGGTGCAGCACCTTCCAGGCGGGTCCGTTCGCGCTCTACAAGATCTACGGGGCCGCCGCCCCGTTCTCCGCCCTGGTCGACTGACGGGTGATGGCGGCGGAGCTCTGGCTCCGCCGCCATCGGGACAGGCCTTCAATCCCATGTCGTATCTTGCTGATGCCGTTCGTTGAACAGGTGGAGGCGGGCGCGGGGTCCGCCCCTGGGACAGGGAGCAGACATGACCGAGTACCTCATCTACTTCAACCAGCAGTGGGTCGGCGACCACACCGAGGAGTGGTTCCGCGGGCGCGGGCCACTCGCCATGGCGGTCCTGGACGAGATGAAGGCCGCCGGGGCCTACGTCTTCGCCGGTGGCCTCGAGGAGGAGGACGGCCCGGTCTTCAGCGCCGACGCCACCAGTGGAGCCCTGATGTTCACCGACGGGCCCTTCGTCGAGACCAAGGAGTTCCTCGGCGGACTGACGGTGGTGGACGTCGCCGACGAGGAGACGGCCCGGATGTGGGCCGGCAAGATCGCGGAAGCGTGCGGTTGGCCCCAGGAAGTTCGCCGGTTCAAGCCACAACCCGGAGCCGGAGATCACTGACGAGAAATCGGGAGGGCGTTCCTCGGCGTCTCCTTGGTTGCGGGGCGCATGATGGATCCATGACCGTCACCACCCGCAGATCTTTCGGGCGCTGGCTGGCGCCTGTCGTGGCCGTGCTCCTCGCGGTGAGCGCTGGCTCGGTGATCTCGGCGGTCCGGGCCACCGCCCGTGACTCCCTGGCTCCGCGGACCGCCCAGCAGCTCCTGGTCGACGTCCAGCAGGCCCGTGTGGACGGCCTGTCCGGCACCGTGTCCGAGACCAGCAACCTCGGACTCCCGCCGCTGCCCGGGCTCGGTGGCGGCGAGTCCGACTTCTCCTCGATGATCTCGGGAACCCACACGCTCAAGGTCTGGTACGCCGGACCCGAGCAGGTCCGCGTCGCCCTCCTGGGCCGCCTCGGCGAGTCGGACCTGATCCGCAACGGCTCCGACCTGTGGACCTGGGCGAGTAGCGACAAGAGCGTCACGCACCGCTCGCTCCCGACCGTCAGCGACGCGCCGACCTCGTCGGACACTCACTCTCCGGAGGGGCCCGCCCTCACCCCCCAGCAGCTCGCCGACAAGGCGATCGCCGCGATCACGCCGTCCACACAGGTCACCACCGACCCGACCGCCGTGGTGGCCGGCCGACCGGCCTATCAGCTGGTGCTCACCCCCCAGGACCCGGGCACCCTGGTCGGCTCGGTGCGCATCGCGATCGACGGAGCCACGCACATTCCCACCCGCGTGCAGGTGTACGCCGCCGGCGCCTCGACGCCGGCGCTCGAGGTCGGGTTCACCTCCTTCGACCCGACCACCCCGCCGGCCTCCGTCTTCGACTTCCAGCCGTCTGCCGACGCCACGGTCACCGAGGAGCCGGCCGGACCCACCGGCGCAGGCGCTTCGCCGCCGGCCGGTTTCGGCTCCCTGCTCACCGGCACCTCGCGACCCACCGTCGTGGGCCAGGACTGGACATCGGTGATCGTCGCCTCGCTCCCGAGCCCGGGCGGCAGCGGCAACCCCCTCGACGCCATGCTGTCCACCCTGCCCGCCGTGTCCGGCACCTGGGGATCGGGTCGTCTGCTGCGCGGTGCACTGTTCTCTGTTGTCGTCACCGACGACGCGCGGATCGCGGTCGGCGCCGTGGAGCCGCAGCTGCTCTACGACGCCCTGGCCGCCCCGTGACCGAGGCCGCCGTCGCGACCCGAGGACTGACCAAGAACTTCCGGCACCAGACCGCCGTCGACGCCATCGACCTGCTGGTCCCGCGCGGTGCCGTCTACGGCTTCCTGGGTCCCAACGGCTCCGGCAAGACCACCACGATCCGGATGCTGCTGGGCCTGATCAGCCCCAGCGCGGGCGAGATCGAGGTGCTCGGCAGGCGCGTGCCCGATCGCCGCAACGACGTACTCCCACGGGTGGGGGCGCTGGTCGAGGGCCCGGCCTTCCACCTCTACCTGTCCGGGCGCGACAACCTGCGCCGGCTCGACGACGCGGACCGCACCGCCTCGCGGGCCTCCGCCGCCCACCGGATCGACGAGGCCCTCGAGCGGGTGGGACTCCAGGCTGCGGCCACGAAGCGCTACCGCGCCTACTCCCTCGGCATGCGCCAGCGGCTCGCCATCGCCGCTGCCCTGCTGACCCCCAAGGACCTGATGGTGCTCGACGAGCCGACCAACGGCCTCGATCCCCAGGGCACCCGGGAGGTCCGGGCACTGGTCTCGTCCCTCGCCGAGGCGGGCACCACCGTCCTGATCTCCAGCCACCTGCTCTCCGAGGTCGAGCAGGTGTGCAGCCACATCGGCGTGATGCACGTCGGCAAGCTCGTCGCGCAGGGCACCGCCGCGGAGCTCCGCCGCGACCAGGAGCCCCGGGCCGCGATCGAGACCGACCAGCCCGAGGTGGCCGCCCGGATCATGCGCGAGCTCGGGCTGAGCGAGGTCCAGGTCACCCACACCCGGGCGCTCGGCCGGATCGGCAGCGTGGCTCCCGAGAAGATCGTGGAGGCCTGCGTGCACCAGGGCATCGCGGTGCGCGGCTTCTCGGTCAGCTCGCCCACCCTCGAGGACGTGTTCGTCCGGCTGACCGGGGAGGGCTTCGATGTCAGCGGCTGAGCCGATCGCGACGACGCGGCCGGCGCGGCGGGTCTCGACCCGCTTCCTCGTCTCCGAGCTCAGGCTGATCTTCAAGCGCCGCCGCAACCTCGCCGGCATGGTCGTCCTCGGCGCGGTGCCGGTCCTGATCTCGATCGCGGTCAGGTCGACCGCCGCGCAGCCGGGTCACGACGCCCCCAACTTCTTCAGCTCCATCACCGACAACGGGCTGTTCGTGGCGCTCGCGGCCCTGACGATCGAGCTCGGCCTGTTCCTGCCGCTCGCCGTCTCGGTGATCGCCGGCGACGCGGTGGCCGGCGAGGCGAACACGGGCACGCTGCGCTACCTGCTGACCGTCCCCGTCTCGCGCCCGCGCCTGCTGGCGGTCAAGTACGCCGCCATCGTCATCTTCTCGTTCATCGCGGTCTTCTTCGTCGCGCTCGTCGGGATCCTGATGGGGCTGCTGCTCTTCGGTGGCGGCAGCATGACGGTGCTCTCCGGGACCGCGATCAGCTTCACCTCCGGCCTCGGTCGGGTGGTGCTGGTGTGCTGCTACCTCGGCTGCATGGTCGCCTCGCTCGGCGCCGTCGGGCTGTTCATCTCGACCCTGACCGAGCAGCCGATCGCCGCCACGATCGCCACCGTCATGTTCAGCACGTCGAGCTACATCCTGGACTCGATCCCCCAGGTGAGCTGGATCCACCCCTACCTGATCACCCACAACTGGCTGGCCTTCGGGGACTTCGTCCGGGACCCGATCGCGTGGTCGAACGTCGGGCAGGGCCTCTACGTCGCGGCGGCGTACGCCGCGATCGCCTTCCTGGCCGCCTGGGCGCGCTTCTCGGGCAAGGACGTCACCTCGTGACCCCCACCCACCCATCCCGCACACTGGGATCGTGACCGAACTTCCCCGCAAGGCCGCAGCACGGACGGCCCGGCTCGCCGCGCTGCCGCTCGGGTACGCCGGGCGCAGCGCGATCGGACTCGGCAAGCGGCTCGGCGGCAGGAACGCCGAGCTGGTGATGTCGGAGATCCAGCAGCGCACCGCCGAGCAGCTCTTCCGCACCCTGGGCGAGCTCAAGGGTGGGGCGATGAAGTTCGGCCAGGCGATGTCGGTGCTCGAGGCCGCGCTGCCCGACGAGCTGGCGGGGCCCTACCGTGAGCAGCTCACCCGGCTCCAGGACTCCGCGCCACCGATGCCCACCCAGCTGGTGCGCGACGCGTTGGCCCGCGACCTCGGCCCGGGCTGGCAGGAGCAGCTGGTCTGGCTGGACGGCGGCCCGACGGCGGCCGCCTCGATCGGCCAGGTGCACAAGGGCCGCTGGCACGACGGTCGCGAGGTCGCGGTCAAGGTGCAGTACCCCGGCGCCGGGGACGCGCTCCGCTCCGACCTGCGCCAGCTCTCCCGTCTGGCCCGCACCATCGGCCCGATGATCCCGGGCATCGACATCAAGCCGCTGATCGCGGAGCTCCAGGCGCGCACGGAGGAGGAGCTCGACTACCGGCTCGAGGCCGACGCCCAGAGGAGGTTCGCCGAAGCGTTCCGGGGCGACCCGGAGATCGTGGTGCCCGACGTGGTCGCGGTCGGCGACACGGTGCTGATCACCGAGTGGATGGAGAGCACCTCCTCCCTCGCCGCCGTCATCGCCGCGGGCAGCCAGGAGCAGCGCGACCACTACGCCGACCTCTTCGTGCGCTTCCTCTTCGCCGGTCCGGCGCGCACCGGCATGTTGCACGCCGACCCGCACCCTGGGAACTTTCGGGTGCTGGAGGGCCTCGACGGTGGACCCGGCCGGATGGGGGTTCTGGACTTCGGGGCCGTGGCCCGGCTCGCCGAGGGCCGGCTGCCCACCGCGATGGGCTCGCTGATCCGGATCGCCGCCATCGAGGACCACGACCGGCTGCTGAGGGGGCTGCGCGACGAGGGGTTCATCAAGGACCGGGTCACGATCGACCCGGCGCTGCTCCTGGACTACCTCTCGCCGTTCGTGGAGCCCACGATGGTCGAGCGGTTCCGCTTCTCACGGGAGTGGATGCGCTCGCAGTTCCAGCGGATCAACGACCCGCGCTCCCCGTCCTACACGATCGCGCTGAAGTTGAACCTGCCCCCGTCGTACCTCTTGATCCACCGCACCTGGCTCGGCGGGATCGGCGTGCTCAGTCAGCTCGAGGCGGAGACGTCGTTCCGGCAGATCCTCACCGAGTCGCTCCCGGGGTTCGCCGAGCCGGACTCCTGAGCGCGACCGGTCCGGCGGAGAGTCTCCACGCGGAGACCGGCCGGGCTCGACGCGGTACCGTCAATCGGTGCCGGATCACCTCGAAATGCCCTCCGACCAGTTCGTGACGCTCGACGGAGTCCGCTTCCATTATCTGGACTGGGGCGGCACTGGAGACCCCCTGCTGCTGCTGGCCGGCCTGGGCTGCACCGCTCACGTATTTCTGGAGCTGGCGCCGCACCTGTGCGACCGGTTCCGGGTGCTCGCGCTCACCCGGCGCGGACATGGGTTGACCGACCGGGTCCAAGGCGGCCACGCGCTCGCCGACGCAGCCGAGGACGCGCGACGACTGCTCGATGCCCTGGGCATCGCGAGTGCCCACGTAGTAGGGCACTCGATGGGAGGGGGTGAGGTCTCAGCCCTTGCCGCTCGCCATCCCGGACGGGTCGCCAGTGTCGTCTACCTTGACGGCGCCTACGACTGGGCCGATGGCCCGACACCTGTGGGGTCGGAAGAGACTTCGAGCCCGGACCGGTTCGCGTCGTACGAGGACTATGTCGACTTCGTGCTCTCCCTGCTCCCCGACGACATCTGGGGGCCGGCCCTCGACGCGATGCTGCGCACCTCCGTGGACACCCATGCGGACGGGTCAGTGGTGGACAAACTCTCCGCTGCGGCATTCGCACCGTTCGTTCACGCCCTGAACGCGTTCCGGCACCCCTACGCCGACATCAGCGCACCTGCGCTGGCCATCTATGCCGTCGGGGACCAGTGGCAGGGGGCCGATGCGACCTGGCAGGCCGCCAGTCGTGACCGCTTCGCCGCGGAGACTCCGAATGGTCAAGTCCTTGAGATCAGCGCCAGCCACTATCTGTTCATCGACCGCCGCGACGACGTGCTCGCGGCGATGCGGGAGTTCCTCCCCTAGCCCCAGAGCCACGGCGGGCGCGCGGCCGTCAGCGACGCGCCGGCTACAGCGCCAGGAACATCACGTGCAGGCCGACCGGCCCGTGGGTGGGCGAGCGGAACGCCAAGGGGACGGTGCCGACGATCTCGAAGCCCAGCGAGCGCCACAGCCGCACCGCGGTGGTGTTGGTCTCGACCACGGCGTTGAACTGGATGCCGGCGAACCCCTGGTCGCGGTGCCACTGCACGACGTACTCCCCCAGCTCGCGGCCGACGCCTCGGCCGCGCGCCGCCGGGTCGACCATGAAGGAGGCAGTGCCGATGTGATCTCCGTGTCCGGGCCGGTTTGGCCCCATCTTGGCGCTGCCGAGGATCACGCCCTCCTCGAGGACGACGCTCGCGCCGGGGGGCCTCTCCAGCCACAGGTCGCGCGCGGCGGCGCAGGTGAGGTCGAGCGGGTAGGCGTAGGTCTCGCCCTCGCGGACGGTGGCCTCGAAGAACGGCCAGATCTGCGGCCAGTCGGCCTCGGTGGCCAACCGGATGCCCGAGCTGCTCACTCTCCGGTGACCCCGTCGATCGACTCGCGGATCAGGTCGGCGTGGCCGTTGTGGCGGGCGTACTCCTCGATCATGTGGACCAGGATCCAGCGCAGGCTGAACCGCCCTTCGCGGCGCGGGCTCTCGCGCACCGAGAGCTGGTCGAGGTCGCCGTCGGCGAGCGCGCGGGCCAGGCAACGGTCGGAGGCGTCGACGGCCTCCTCGAAGAGGCGACGCAGCTCGGCGGGGTTATCGTCGGCCGCGGTGTGCCACTCCCAGTCCCGGTCGGCCTCCCAGTCGACGTCGCGCCAGGGCTCGGCGTCCTCGTTGCCGAGCAGGACCGCGCTGAACCAGTAGTCCTCCACCAGCGCGAGGTGCTTCATCATCCCGCCGAGGGTCATCGACGAGGGCGCCAGCGTGGCACCCAGCTGCTCGTGGGAGAGCCCCGCAGTCTTCATCCGGAAGGTGTCGCGGTGGTAGTTCAGGAACGAGACCAGCGTCGAGGCCTCCGCGGTGGCCAGGGGCGGGTCGAGGCGCTCGATGTCGGAGGTCATGTCGCCACGCTAGTGCGCCGCGGGGACAGCCAGCGAGCCGGTTTCCGGGTCGCGGTCCGTGATGCAGTACGCCGATCCCGCGGGGTCGGTCAGGACGGTGAAGTGGGGGTGCACGCGCAGCACCCCGGCCCCGAGCCGAAGGTGCCGGGCGGTCTCCGCCGACCGGTCGGTCGTGGCGAGGTCGAGGTGGGCCCGCACCGGCCCGGTCTCCTCGCCCAGTCGCTGGAGCAGGATCCGGAAGGGCTGGCCCTCCGGGCGGCGCAGGTGGCTGAACTCGGCCGCCACCGGCGCGACGACCAGCTCCCAGCCGAGCAGCTCCTGCCAGAACGTGACCTCGGCCGCGTGGACGTCGCCCGGGAGGTCGAGGCAGACCTGGTCGACCAGCGACCGGTGCCCGCCCGGCCAGGTCGCGGCCACGGGCCGCGTCCCCCCGTGGGCTCCCACGAAGCAGAACGGGAGTCCTCCCGGCGAGGTCAGGACGACGTAGCCGTGCGGGCTGCGGACCTCGACCCGGGCGCCCAGGCCCGTCGCCCGGTCGGCCGCCGCCACGGGGTCGTCGACGTGCAGGTCGAGGTGGACCCGGGGCGGACCCGCGTCCAGACGCTGGACCCGGAGGAAGTCGTCGCCCCGCGGCGGCACCAGGGTGGCGAACTCACCGGTGTCGCCCCGGCACGTGGAGACCTGGTAGCCGGTCACCCGGGCCCAGAAGATGACGTCGCGCTCGAAGTCCTCCGCCGCGAGGTCGAGGAAGGCCGTGACCCAGTGCGCAACCATGGTCTTGAGACTAGACCGACATCGAGGCGGTCTCCGGACGAAAGTGAGCTGCCATGAGGATTCCGCCGCTGAGCCGACGCTGGTTGCTGCCCGGGCTGATGGTGGGGCTCGGCGCGCTGCTGCTCGGGGCCGGCGCGGGCGCCGCGTTCGAGTCCGACACCGTCGACAGCTACTGGCAGGGGCTGTGGTGGGCGATCTCGCTGATGACCACGGTCGGCTTCATCGGCCACCCGCCGCACACCGCCATCGGCCAGCTGGTCTCGGTGGCCCTGATGGTCAGCGGCTTCCTGCTGCTCTCCCTGATCAGCGCGGCCCTGGCCTCGCTCTTCGTCCGCGCGGACGAGCAGCCGGCCGAGCGGCGCGAGCGCGCGACGGACGACGAGATCGTGCGTCTGCTCGGCACCATCGTGGAGCGGCTCGACGCGCTCGAGGCGCGACGCGAGCCCTAACCGTCGACCCAGCGCTCGCCGGCCGGCTCGGCCACCGCGGTCCCGGAGGTCAGCTCGGCGACCAGCTCGTGCAGCCGCGCCTCCCCGGCCGGGGGCACGCCGAGTCGCAGCGTCACCGCGACGGCGTACGACGTGTCCAGCACTGTGACGCCCCGGGTGCGCAACTCGCCCTCGACCCGGCCCGCGAGGCTGTGGTCGACCTCGAGGGTCAGCTCGCGGACCAGGGAGCGCCGCCGGGTCCCCGTGACCTCGAGCCCGGCCCGAACCGCGTCGCCGTAGGCCCGCACCAGACCGCCGGCACCGAGCAGGGTGCCGCCGAACCAACGGGTGACGACCGCGACCACATCGCTGACACCCGTGTCCGAACCTCCTGCGGACCAGCCGCGGAGCACCTCGAGCATCGGCGCGCCCGCAGTTCCGGCGGGCTCGCCGTCGTCGCTCGACCGCTCGACCGCCCGGTCCGGGCCCAGGACGAACGCGGAGCAGTGGTGCCGGGCGTCCCAGTGCTGCTTGCGGAGCCGGTCGACCACGGCCCTCGCGGCGCCCTCGTCCTCGACCCGCTCGAGCGTGCAGAGGAAGCGGGACCGCTTGACCTCGATCTCGGCCTCGCCGTTGCGCGCGATGGTGCGGTAGCGGGTCACCACAGACCGACCACGTCCCCCCCGATCCGCACGATGAAGGCGGAGACGACCACGATGAAGAAGATCCGCACGAAGCGCGAACCCCTGGCCACCGCGGTGCGGGCCCCTACGTAGCCACCGACCAGGTTGGCCAGCCCCATGACCAGGCCGACCTTCCAGAGCACGGCGCCCTGTGGCACGAAGACGCACAGGGCGGCGAGGTTGGTGGCCCAGTTGGCCATCCTCGACTTGGCCGAGGCCTCCAGGAAGTTGTAGCCGAGCAGCCCGACCAGCGTGAAGACGAAGAACGAACCGGTGCCGGGGCCGAGCGCCCCGTCGTAGCAGCCGATCAGCAGGCCGGTCCCCATCGCCGCCAGGGTGTGCCGGTGCCCGGCGAACCGCAGCACGGTGTCGCCGCCCAGGGACGGGGTGAACACGACGTACGCCCCCACCACGACGAGGGCGACCAGCACGATCGGGTCGAAGGCGGAGCTCGGCAGGTGCGAGGCGGCCAGCGCCCCGGCCGCGGAGCCGGCAAAGGCCAGGATCATCAAGGGTCCGAACGTCTTCGGGTCGGGTCGGACCCGGCGGTAGTACGTCGCCGAGCTCACCGAGGTGCCGCAGATCGAGGCCAGCTTGTTGGTCGCCAGGATGTGGATCGGGGCCGCACCGGGCAGCCCGAGCAGCAGCGCCGGCAGCTGGATCAGCCCGCCGCCGCCCACCACCGCGTCGACGAACCCGGCCGTGAGGCCCGCGAGCGCGAGCAGCAGGAGCACGGTCGTCGAGGGGTCACCCATGCGGGGAACCCTAGGCGCTGGGCTTTACTTGGCCCCGTGCGCATCGTCTCCCTGCTCCCCTCGACCACCGAGATCCTCTTCGCGATCGGTGCCGGCCCGGATGTCGTCGGCGTGACCTTCGAGTGCGACTTCCCGCCCGAGGCCCGGACCCGCACGATCGTCTCGACGTCGGCGCTGCCCGAGGGCCTGCCTCCCGCGGAGATTGACGCGTTCGTGTCCGCGGCGATGGCGGCCGGCGAGGACCTCTACCACCTCGACGAGGGCGCCCTGGCCGGCCTGGACGCCGACCTCGTCGTCACCCAGGACCTGTGCGCGGTCTGCGCCGTCGACGTCTCCGTGGTCGACGACGCGCTGGCCCACCTGGGATGTACGGCACAGGTGCTCACCATCGACCCGCACACCCTGACCGAGGTCTTCGACTCGATCCTGACCCTCGGTCGGGCCACCGGGCACCTGCCGGAGGCCACCGACCTCGTCACCGAGCTGACCGACCGGCTCGAGGCGGTGCGGGCTCGCGTCGCCGGACGGCCCCGGCCGCGGGTGATGCTGCTGGAGTGGACCGACCCGCCGTTCGCGCCCGGACACTGGGTGCCCGAGATGATCGAGGCGGCGGGCGGAACGCCGCTGCTCGCGACGGGCGGCTCGAGCTCCCTGCGGACCACCTGGGAGGCGGTTCGCGAGGCCGCTCCGGATCTGGTGGTCGCCGCCCCCTGCGGCTATGACCTGGCGGGCGCCACCGTGCTGGCCGACGAGCTGGTCGCGAGCGGCGTGCTCCCGGCCGGCGTCCCCGTGCACCCGGTCGACGCGAACGCGGCGTGGGCCCGGCCCGGCCCGCGTCTGGTCGACGGTATCGAGGAGCTGGCCGGAATCCTGCACGGAAACTGCTGACCTGCGCCGCCGGTGGGCGTAACGTGGCCTCTCGTGCCGCACAGTTCGGTGGTCCTCAGACCGCATCAGCATGCAGTGCACTTCTACGACCACGACCGCGAGCTCGTCGAGCTCCTCGCCGCCTTCGTGGCTGATGGCCTCGCCCTCGGCGAGCGGGTGGTCGTCGTGGCGACCGGGTCGCACCGCGCCGCCCTCGACCGGTCCCTGGCCGAGAGCGGTCTCGACCCCGCGGAACTCAGGGGCAGCAACCGCTTCGTCAGCCTCGATGCGGCCGACACCCTGGCAGGTCTGATGGTCGACGGCGCTCCCGACCCGACCCGCTTCGCCTCCGCCGTCGGCGCGCTGATCTCGTCGGTGACCCGCGACGGGTCGCGGGCCCGCATCTTCGGCGAGATGGTGAGCCTGCTCTGGGACCACGACCAGGTCGCCGCGGCCATCGAGCTCGAGACGCTGTGGAACGACGCCATGGCGGAGCGCGACTTCTCCCTGCTCTGCGCCTACCCCACCGGAGGGCTGGACGGCGCCCGACTCAGTGACGTCCGCGACGTCTGCGCGCTGCACACCGAGCTGCTGCCGCCGTCGAGCTACGCCTCGGACCACCCGGAGAACGGCGTCGGCGCCTACTTCTCCCAGGTCTTCATCCCGGTGCCCCAGGCCGTCAGCGCCGTACGCCGCTTCGTCACGGGCGTGCTGCGCCTGTGGCACGAGGACGACCTGGTGCCCGACGGTGCCCTGGTCGCCACCGAGCTGGCCTCCAACGCGATCCGCCACGCCGACTCGCCATTCCGCATCTCGGTGGACCGGGCGGTCGGGGTGGTCTGCATCGCGATCCAGGACGCGACCACGGCGCCCGCGCAACGCCGCCAGGCGGCGATCGACGCCGACGGCGGGCGCGGCATGGCGATCGTTGAAGCGCTCTCCCGCCGATGGGGCTGTGACGACCTGATCGGCGGCAAGGTCGTCTGGGCCGAGCTCGTGTCGAGCCGGCGCCCGCGAAGCTGACCCTGCTCAGTCGCCGACCCAGAACCCGCGCCCGCCGAACCAGCTGCCGTAGTCCCCGCCCCCGCTGCCCGGCGCCCGCGAGCCGAGATAGGAGCCGACCACCGCCGCGCCCAGGTCGTCGAGCTCCGGGGCCACCACCCGGCCGTCGACCCGACGCGCCATCGAGTCGATGAAGCGGGCCAGGCCCGGGTCGTCTCCGAGTCGGAAGAACGTCGTCTGCGCCCCGAGGCGGCCCGAGCTCTCCAGCTCGCGAACGGCGTACGCCACTGTCAGGGGGTGCGGCGGGTAGGAGAAGTAGACCTCTCCGTCGGGCTCGAGGTGGGAGGTCGGCTCCCCGTCGGTGACGATCAGCAGCACCGGTTGGGCGTTCGGGTGCTTGCGGAAGTGCCGGTTTGCCAGCAGCAGTGCGTGGTGGAGATTGGTGCCCTTGTCCCAGCGGGCGTCGAGCCCGGTGAGCTGCTCGATCTCCATCACCGCGGCGTGGCGGCCGAAGCCGATCAGCTGGAGAGCGTCACCGCGGAACCGCGAGGAGATCAGCGTGTGCAGCGCCAGGGCGGTCCGCTTCATCGGCACCCACCGGCCGTCCATCGCCATCGAGAACGACGTGTCGACGAGCAGGGCGACGCAGGCCTGGGTGCGGGCCTCGGTCTCGGTGACCTCGACGTCACGGATGTCGAGTCGGACGCCGGCGCTGGCGTCCACACCCTCCGACACGGTCCGCAGGACGGCGTTGGTGATGCTGCGGGTGACGTCCCAGGGCTCGGTGTCGCCGAAGGCCCACTCGCGGGTACCGCCGGAGCGCTCGCCGGCACCACCCGCCTGCCGCAGGTCACGCTGCCCCTGACGCCCCGACATCCGGCCGGCGACGTCCTTGAGCAGCGCCTTGCCGAGCTGACGCATCGCCTTGGGACTGAGCTTGAGCTGTCCGTCGGAGCCGCGCTTCATCATGCCGGTCTCGCGCAGCGCCTTCTCGAGCGCCTGGAGGGTGCGGGCGTCGACGGCCGCCTGGTCCCCGAGCTGGCGGGAGAGCTTGTCCAGGTCGAGATCGTCCATGCGGGCGCCGCCGTAGGACTGGGAGAGCTGGTCGGAGAGCTGGTCCAGCTCCGCCAGGTCCTGGAGTACGCCGGTCCCGTCGCCGAGACCCACCCCTTCCTCGCCCTCGAACCGTTCGGAGCCGCCCCAGTCCTCGCCGGGCCGCAGCGCCTGGAGGTTCCCGTCGAGCTGGCCGAGCGACTTCATCAGCTCGGGGCTCCCGAAGGCTTCGCCCGCGAGAGCGTCCAGCTCGTCGCGCTGCTCCTGGGTCATCGAGTTGCGCATCCGCTGGGCGGCTGCCGCGCGCTCTGCCAGGGAGTCGAGCAGCTCGTCGATGTTCTGCGGGTGGTCCGGGAAGTAGTCGCCGTGCTTGTCCATGAACTCGGCGAACTGCTCGTCGGTGTCCTCCCCGCGGCGGTGGGACTCCAGGAGCCGGTTGAGGTCCTGGAGCATCTCGTTGACCGCGGCCCGGTCCTCGTCGGTGGCGTTCTCGAGGGCCTGCTTCATGCCGGCGAACCGCTGGTCGAGCAGCTCTCGGCCCAGCAGGTCCTTGATCTTGTCGTAGTCCTTGCGGGCTTCTCGGGACTGCCAGTCGTAGTCGCCGAGCTCGTTGACCGCGGCGGCGGTGCTCGACGGGAGGTTCTCGAGGCGCATCTCGGCGAAGGCCCGGTCCGCGTCGTCCATCGTCACGTCGCGGGCCAGCTGCTTGCGTTCCTCGAGCAGGGCATGGTCGAGCAGTTCGCGCACCTCTTGCAGGGTGCCGTCGAGATTGTGCTTCTGCAGCAGCTCGCGGCGCCGTTCTGCGACCCGGCGGGCCAGGTCGTCGAGCCCCTGCTGGTCCTGGCCACCGCGGCGCAGGAACTCGCGCATCGCGCGCTCCGGGGAGTAGCCGGCCATCACGTCCTCCCCGATGGCGTCGAGGGCCTCGGCGAGGTCGACCGGGGCCGCCAGCGGGTCGCCGCCGTCGTAGCGTCCGTAGCGGGAACGGGGTTGGGAGCGCCTAGCCATAGACGCTCTCTCCCCCGCCGGTCTCCTTGCTGACCTTGCGCGCGAGGTAGAGCCCCTCGAGGGCCAGCTCGATCGCGCCGGCCCGTTCGCCGTCGTTGGTGGCGCCCAGGCGGTCGCACACCTCGTCGTACAGCTCGGACTCGCCGAGAACCGGAAGTCCCGTCAGGAAGTCCCGGGCGGTGACCTGCTCGCCGGTGGTCACCATCATCCCGCTCTCCAGGGCGTCCACGAGGACGGCGAAGTCGAGGCCGCGGAAGTGGCCGCGGACCGTCTCCGCGGTGGCCGTGCGGAGCAGGTGGGTGAGGACCTCGCGCTCGCGCCCCTCCTCCCCGGACTCGAACTCGATCTTGCCGCCGAGAACCTCGACGGCGGTCTCGAGGTCGACGACCCGGGCGACCGCCTCGTCCTCGCCCTGGGTGGTCGCGCGGTGCAGGGCGGCGGCCGCGATCGTCTCGGCGCCGGCGATGGCGAAGCGGGCAGAGACGCCGGAGCGCTGGTCGACGGCGCTCGACTCGCGCAGGGCCCGGGTGAAACGGGCCAGGATCTCGACGAGGTGATCGGGCACCTCGGCGCTCAGGTGCGCCTCCTGGCGGATGACCGCGACCTCGTCCTCGAGCTCGACCGGGTAGTGGGTGCGGATCTCGGCTCCGAAGCGGTCCTTGAGCGGGGTGATGATCCGGCCGCGGTTGGTGTAGTCCTCGGGGTTGGCGGAGGCAACGACGAGGACGTCGAGGGGCAGGCGAAGGACGTAGCCACGGATCTGGATGTCACGCTCCTCCATCACGTTGAGCATCGCGACCTGGATCCGCTCGGCCAGGTCCGGCAACTCGTTGATGGCCACGATCCCGCGGTGCGAGCGTGGGATCAGACCGAAGTGAATCGTCTCGGGATCTCCCAGGGAGCGGCCTTCGGCGACCTTCATCGGGTCGACGTCACCGATGAGGTCGGCCACGCTCGTGTCGGGGGTGGCGAGCTTTTCGGCATACCTCTCATCGCGGTGGCGCCAGGAGATACGCAGGTCGTCGCCGTGCTCCGCAACGGCGCGCTTGCCGCTCACCGTGATCGGGTCGAAAGGGTGCTCGCCGAGCTCGGAACCGGAGATCACCGGTGACCATTCGTCGAGCAGCGCAATCAGCGAGCGGAGCAGCCTGGTCTTGCCCTGGCCGCGCTCACCGAGCAGGACGAGATCGTGGCCGGCGATGAGCGCGCGCTCGAGCTGCGGGATCACCGTCTGGGTGAAGCCGTGCAACCCGGGCCAGGGATCGACCCCGTCGCGCAGGCGGCCGAGCAGGTTGTCGCGGAGCTCGACCCGCAGTGGCTTGAGCTCGTGGCCGGAGTCACGAAGCTGTCCGAGGGTGGCGATGTCTGGGTGCGTCACACATTCACGCTAGTCCCGCCGGTCAAGTCTCGCCCTGTCGTGGGGCCCGGGCGCAGTCACAGCGGCAGGAACATCACGTGCAGCCCGACCCGCCCGTGCGTCGGTGAGTCGAAAGCACCCGGCACGGTGCCGATGATGTCGAAGCCAAGGTCCTGCCAGAGGCGTACGGCGACACGGTTGGTCTCGACGATCGCATTGAACTGGATCCCGGCGAACCCCTGTTCGCGATGCCACGCCACGACGTGGTCCGCGAGGCGACGGCCCACGCCTCGTCCACGGGCGGTTGAACTGACCATGAAGGACGCGGTCCCGATGTGCGAGCCCCGGCCCGGCCTGTTCGGCCCCATCTTCGCGCTGCCGAGGATGACGCCGTCCTCCTCGAGCACGACTGTTTCCATCGACATCCACCACGGCCTGGCGGTCTCGATCGTCAGGTCGAGCGGGAAGGCATAGGTCTCACCGGACCGGACGATCTCGTCGAAGAACGGCCAGATGTTCGCCCAGTCGCCGTCGGTGGCCCTGCGGATCATGATCTTTCCCCATTCACGGTGATTGTCATCGTCGGCGGACGGGTGGACGATGAAGGGGACCAAAGGAGGCACGACATGTCACTCGCCCACCGCGCGGTCGCGATGATGCTCCCGGTCACCGATGTCGACCGCGCACAGAAGTTCTACGCCGAGTCCCTGGGACTCGACTACACCGGCACCAACGAAGAGGGCAGCGCAATGTTTGCGCTCGAGGGTGGATCCACCCTGCTGCTGCTCCCCCGCCCCAGAGGCACCCGTTCCGAGAGCACCGCGATGAGTTTCGAGGTCGATGACATCGGCAGCGAGGTCGCAGCACTCGAGGGTCGTGGGGTCGTTTTCGAGGACTACGACCTGCCCGACCTCAAGACCGTCGACCACATCTGTGAGTTCGGCACCGAGAAGGCAGCCTGGTTCAAGGATCCGGACAACAACGTGCTCTGCGTCCACCAGGCGGCGAACTGACCCCGTCACAGCTGCGTCACACTCCGGTCGCGCCGTCGATCGACTCCCGGATCAGATCGGCGTGACCGTTGTGGCGTGCGTATTCCTCGATCATGTGGAGCATGATCCAGCGGAGGTCGAAGGGTGCTCCTCCGTGTCGGTTTTCTGCCATGGCGATGAGGTCGAGGTCGTCACCGATCTCGTCAAGGACTCGATCGCTGGCCACGATGGCGTCGGCAAGCAGAGCGAGGAGGACCTCAGGTGAGTCGTCGGCCGCCGTGCGGAACTCCCAGTCCGGGTCGGCCTTGCCGTCGACCCCCTGCCAGGGTTCCGAAACCTCGTTGCCAAGCAGGACGACCGAGAACCAGTAGTCCTCCACCAGGGCCATGTGCTTCACCAGCCCGCCGAGCGAGAGCGGGCTCGGACCGAACGTCTGCGCGAGTTCGGTCTGGCTGAGCCCAGCTGCCTTCTGCTTGAGCGTCTGACGATGGAAGTCGAGCCAGGCCCGCAATTGAAG
>JBKJLD010000019.1:0-4318 GCA_046597165.1 Nocardioides sp. | reverse complement strand
GCCGCGCTGCGGATATCGGGCGAGTACCTGTCGGTGCCGGCCTCCGTCGGCTTTATCGCGCTGCTCGGGATCGCGGTGCTCAATGGTGTGGTGCTGGTCTCGCACTTCAACACCTTGCTGGAGTCGGGCTCGAGCATGGCGGAAACCGTGCGTGTGGGCGTGCAAGACCGCCTGCGGCCGGTGCTGATGACAGCCTGCATTACCGCACTGGGAATGATTCCGCTGCTATTGGCCAGCGGGCCAGGGTCGGAGATTCAACGCCCGCTGGCGATCGTAGTGTCGGGCGGGTTGCTTTCTTCGACGGCACTGACGCTGCTCCTGCTCCCCTTGCTGTTTGAACGCTTTGGTATGCCCCGGGCCCGGACGGCCGACGGGCAGGGAGATTTGCAATGAGGTTGAACATGTTTCGCTTCGCATTGGCCGGAGCCGGCGTGATGCTGCTTTGCGGCACCGCCGCGCAAGCGCAGAACAGATCGAGGTCAACGGCGAGGCCCGGCACCCGCTCTACCAGGCGCTCGTGGAGACGCCCAACGAGAAGGGCGTGGACGGCGACATCACCTGGAACTTCGAGAAGTTCCTCGTGGACGGCGACGGCCACGTGGTGGCCCGGTTCAACCCCGGCGTGGAGCCCGAGGACGAGCGGCTCACCGCTGCGGTCGAGGCGCTCCTCGCCTGAGGCAATCCTGAACAGGACCTGAACCGGTCCTGACGCCGGACGCGTCACGGCCTTGATCTGCGTCGCACGGCTGAAGCGACTTTCGCCTGCGGTTGAGCGGGAAACGACGTCTTTCGTGATCCGGGCCACTCCCGCAGGAGTTGCATCGGCGGCGCGCCTCTTGCGACGGTGGACGTTGAGCGCGACTCAGGGAGCGCGCCTTTCAGCAGGTTGAGGGCCCAACACCCGGGCTCGTCCCAGCTCAGTCACCACACGGCAACGGCACCGCTCCGCCCGCACCGTCCGTAGACTCCGAAAGGTCTCGCCAGCGTCACTCAATCTCTCCCGCCAGATCCCGCCCCCACAGTCGACATCGGCCGGGTGGGTTCCCAGACCGAGGTCCTCAACCTGCCGCCACGCGGTTGGTTGGCCCGGTCCCTGCCGCGACGCCGTGAGATCGTCGCCGTCATCGACCCGGTCTGGGCCGCTCCCGATGGTGATGCAACCGAGTCCGTGCGCGCCTCTGCGGAGCTCGTCCGGGCCGCCGCCCGCCCGGTCCGGCTGCAGGAGATGGCCTACGACCACCCCGACGCGGAGGACCACTCGCCCGAGGTGCCCAGCCCGGTGCTTGCCCAGTCGCGCAGCTAGGCCGGGTCGACCGGGTCGCGAGGTCCGGCCGACCGGTTCAGCCCTGCTCGACCTCGAGGGGGTCGGCCAGCTCGTCGGCGACGTCCCCCGCCGGGGCCTCCGTCACGATGTCGACGGTGAAGGTCCCGGAGTCGTCGCCGAAACAGGCCTGCGGGACGCGCAGCACCACCTGGCCGCGCCGTCCGGAAGAGACGGCCGCCTTGATGCCCTTGCACTCCACGACCGTCGGCTCACTCGCGTCGGGGGCGGTCGACTCGAGGGTGGCGGTGACCTTCTTGCCGTGTCCCACCTGCACCGTGCGTACGACGTAGGTCGATCCGCCCTCGGTGGCCGGGACCAGCGTCGCGACGACGTGACTGCGCCCAGCGTTGGCCTTCATGAGCTTCACGTGGACCGAGAGCGTTTTGGTGCTGTTCTTGACCGTGACGCGGGTGATGTCGGCCGCGGGTGCGGCGTCGCCCTGCGGGTCCCGGGTCGAGTCCTGGGCGGCGAAGGCGGGTGCGGCCGCGAGGAGGAGCGCACCTGTGGAGACGGCAATGGCGGAGGTGCGGAGGAAGTTCATAACAGGGAGTCCTTTGTCGAGAATTGAGCCGCACACGCCGGCTTCTACCGCGGACAGCCTAGATCGCCTCGCCTCCCTGACGCAGCAAGTTGCCGTTTCTTGCGATCGACTCCGCTCAGGAGTCGCTGGCCAGGGCCAGCGGAAAGACCTCGCTGGCACCCGCGCGCCGCATCGCCCGGGCGGCGAGAGTGAGGGTCCAGCCGCTGACCACCCGGTCGTCGACGAGGAGAACCGGGACGCCGGCAAGCTCCTCGGCTGTGACCTCGAGCTGGAAGCGGCGGCCCACGGCCGCCACCCGCTGCGCCGAGTTGGCCGCACCCTGGCCGGGCGCGACCGAGGGGTCGACGATCGCGAAGCGGCCCAGCACCGGGACCTTGAGGAAGCGCGAAAGTCCGTCGGCCAGGTCTGCGGTCAGCATCGGCCGGGTCGCGGACTCGACGAAGACGATCCCGCCGACGGTGGGTCGCCAGTCTCCCAGCACCTCGACGACCGCGCGGACCAGCGGCAGCGGGACGGGGCCGTCGGGCGTGCCCGGGCGGAAGAGCTCGCGCAGCGGCTGGCCGTAGCCCAGGTCGGTGAGCCGGGCGACCGTGCGGCCCTCGCTGGCGGCGTCGGCGATCTTGCCCTTGAGCTCGACCCCCAGGTTGGCCAGCGCCGAGGGCCACATCTTGCGGGGCTCGACCACGACGCCGGGACGGGAGAGCCGGGCCTCAGCCTCCTGCACCGCAGCCTCCGAGACGTCCACGGACAGGTCGAGGCCGCCGCAGTTGTCGCAGCGGCCACACTCGGTCGCCTCGGGGTCGTCGAGCTGGTCGCGCAGGAACCACATCCGGCAGCGGTCGGTGCCGAGGTACTCCAGCATTGCCTGCTGCTCGCGCTCGCGGGCCTCGCTCACCCTGCGGTAGCGCTCCTCGTCGTACGACCAGGGCTGGCCGGTGGCCTCCCAGCCACCGCGCACACGGCGTACGGCGCCGTCGACGTCGAGCACCTTGAGCATCGTCTCCAGGCGGGTGCGGTTGAGCTCGACGTGGGACTCGAGGGCTGCGGTGCTGAGGGGGCGGCCCTCGTCGGCCAGCACCGCGATGGTCTGGCGCACCAGGTCCTCGCGGGGGAAGGCCAGCGAGGCGAAGTAGGCCCAGATGTCGCGGTCCTCGAGCGCGGGCAGCAGGACCACGGTCGCCTGGTCCGTCCCGCGACCGGCGCGGCCGACCTGTTGGTAGTAGGCCACCGGCGAGGCCGGGGCCCCCATGTTGACCACGAAGCCGAGCGTCGCGTCAAAGCCCATGCCCAGGGCGCTGGTGGCGACCAGGGCCTTGACCTTGCCGGTGATCAGGTCGTTCTCGAGGGCCTGGCGCTCGGTCGGGTCGGTCTGGCCGGAGTACGCCGCGACGTCGTGGCCGCGAGAGCGCAGGTAGTCGGCGATCTCCTGGGTGGCTGCGACGGTCAGGCAGTAGATGATCCCGGATCCGGGCTGCTCAGCCAGGTGGTCGGCGAGCCAGGCGAGCCGAAGCTGGGCCGTCTTGAGCCGGACCACGCCGAGCCGCAGCGACTCACGGTCCAGGGAGCCGCGCAGCACGAGAACCCCGCGCGGGTCGAGCTTGTCGACCCCGTCGAGCTGCTCGGCGACGTCCGAGGTGACCCGGGCGTTGGCGGTCGCGGTGGTGGCGAGCACCGGGATGCCGTCGGGCAGGTCCTCGAGCAGGGTGCGGATCCGGCGGTAGTCGGGGCGGAAGTCGTGGCCCCAGTCGGAGATGCAGTGGGCCTCGTCGACGACGAGCAGGCCGCAGGTGGCCGCCAGCCTGGGGAGCACCTCGTCGCGGAACCCGGGGTTGTTGAGGCGCTCCGGGCTGACCAGGAGGACGTCGATCTCGCCGGCGCGGATCGCCGCCTGGATCGGCTCCCAGGACTCGATGTTGGTGGAGTTGATCGTGACTGCGCGGATGCCCGCCCGCTCGGCCGCGGCGATCTGGTTGCGCATCAGGGCGAGCAGCGGCGAGACGATCACGGTGGGGCCGGCGCCGCCCTCACGCAGCAGCAGGGTGGCGACGAAGTAGACGGCCGACTTGCCCCAGCCGGTGCGCTGGACGACCAGCGAGCGACGGCGGTCGACCGCCAGGGCCTCGATCGCGGTCCACTGGTCCTCGCGCAGCGTGACGTCGTCGCGACCCACCAGTGCCT
This sequence comes from Nocardioides sp., assembly GCA_046597165.1. Taxonomy (GTDB): domain Bacteria; phylum Actinomycetota; class Actinomycetes; order Propionibacteriales; family Nocardioidaceae; genus Nocardioides. The sequence continues at coordinate 275 of JBKJLD010000019.1, read as the reverse complement.
GCAGGTGGGCCTCGGCCCGGCGGCGTACGTCGATCCGGTCGGGCTCGGTCATGCCGCCTGTCTACCAGCGACCGCCGACGGTCGGCGGACCGCCTCCACGGGCATTTCCGGGCGAGCAGATCTCTCCAGCGTCGACAGCGGTGATTCCCAGTCATTCAGTGGCTGTTGCGAAATCGCCCGGGGCGGGTGCGTGCGATCTTGGGCTGGACGCGAAATGATGGGGCATGGCGCGTTCGTATCGTCCGGTGATCCGGGATCAGGAGTTCTTGTTGCCG
>JBKJLD010000021.1:0-28811 GCA_046597165.1 Nocardioides sp. | reverse complement strand
GCAACGGCCGCCCTCGCGGAACACGCCGAGACCGATGAGTGTCACCGAAGTCTTGAGACATGAAGTGTCACCGATGTCCTGATACAGAACTGTCACCCATGTCCTGAGACATCACATTTTCGCCGGGGCACGAGCGACCTACGTCATGCAGTTCTCCGAGGCCGAGGGCTACTCCCACCTGTACCTGGTGCCGAGCATGCCGGACCAGCCCGAGCACGCCCGCGGCCCGAGGCTCTTCACCTACCTCGTCGACGACCAGGCTCGATGGCTCCCCGCCACGCAACGCGAGGCGATCGCGCTCTCCGTGCGCGCTGAGGTTGCGTAGTCCGCCCGCGCACGCGCTCGGCTTCGCCTACCGTGTCTCCTACCGTTCGGGGGGCAGAGGAGGTTTCGGGTGGAGGGGTCGTCCGACAGCGCCGAGCTGTGGCGCCTGACGTGGGAGCACTCACCCATCGGCATGACGCTGGTCGGCCTGGACGGTCACCTCTTGATGGTCAACCGGGCGCTCTGCGAGATGCTCGGGTACGACGCGGAGGAGCTCACCCAGCGGGGGTTCCAGGAGCTCACGCACCCCGACGACCTGGGCGCCGACCTCGAGCTGCTCAACCGGTGCCTGGTCGGAGAGATCGACTCCTACCGGCTCCGCAAGCGCTACCTGCACGCCGATGGTCGCGTCGTCTGGGGTGACCTCTCGGTGGCCCTGGTGCGCGGCCACGACGACCGCCCCCTCCACTTCATCTCGCAGATCCTCGACGTCACCGACCAGCAGACGAGCGAGGATCGGCTGAAGGCGGCCCATGCCGAGGTCGAGCGCGAGCACCAGACGCTCGAAGCGATCTTCGAGACGGTGGGTGTGGGGCTGCTGCTCATCGGCGCCGACGGTCGCTACGAGCGGATGAACCGCCGCCACCGCGAGACGATGAACCTGCCGTTCCCCGACGGCCACGCGGGCGCGGCCGGACAGCTCGGCGAGGTCTACCTGTTGGACGGCAGGACGCCGATGGCCCGGGAGCAGATGCCGTCCTACCGCGCCGTCCAGGGCGAGGAGTTCGACGACTACACCTACTGGGTGGGCAACGACCCCCTTACCCGCGCCGCCTACTCGACCTCGGCGCGCCAGGTCCGCGGTCCGGCAGGCGAGCGGCTGGGCGCCGCCCTCGCCTACCAGGAGATCACCGACCTGATGCGCGCGATCCGGGTCCAGGACGAGTTCGTCTCCTCGGTCTCCCACGAGCTGCGCACGCCGCTCACCTCGGTGCTGGGCCACCTCGAGATGCTCTGCGAGCGCGAGGAGCTGCCCGCCGAAGTCCTCGCCCAGCTGCGCGTGGTGGAGCGCAACGCGCTGCGGCTGCAGGCCCTGCTCACCGATCTTCTGCACGTGGGCCAGGACGGCGAAGGCAGCCTCACGCTCCAGTGTGCGGTCGTCGACCTGGCTGCACTGGTGGAGGATTCCGTGGAGGCGACGCGACCCACCGCCGACGACGCGGGGATCACGGTCGAGATCGACGCGCCCGACCGCCTGCCCGCCGTCGTCGACGAGCAGCGCATCCGACAGGTGCTCGACAACCTGCTGTCCAACGCGGTGAAGTACAGCGACGTCGGCGGCACGGTCACCGTGGTCCTGCGCCGGGCCGATGACACGATCGAGCTCGAGGTGCGCGACCTCGGAATGGGCGTCGCCCCCGACGAGGTCGAGCAGGTCTTCTCCCGCTTCTTCCGCGGCAGCGGCGCGATCGAGCGGCACATCCCCGGCACCGGGCTGGGTCTCAACATCGTCAGCTCGATCGTGGCCGCCCACGGCGGCAAGGTGAGCGTCGAAAGCGAGCCCGGTGTGGGCAGCGCCTTCCGGGTCACGCTGCCCTACGCCCCCGAACGCTCGAGCCAGACCACGTCGTAGCCGTCGTGCGCCTCGCGCGCCGTCTCGGCCCACGCCTCCCGGTCGAAGTCCGGGAAGAAGGTGTCCCCATCGGGTCGCTGGTGCACGAGGCTCAGCACCAGCTCGTCGGCGCGGTCCATCGCCGCGGCGTACACCTGCGCGCCCCCGGCGACCATCACGTCACCGGGCAGATCCTGGGCCAGCGCGAGCGCTGCGTCGAGGTCGTGGGCGACCAGGACCCCGTCGGCCGACCAGGCCCGGTCGCGGGTCAGCACGATGGTGGTGCGCCCGGGCAGCGGCCGCCCGATCGAGTCGTACGTCGCGCGCCCCATCACCAGGGTGTGTCCCAGCGTGGTCCGCTTGAAGTGGGCGAAGTCCTCGGGGATCCGCCACGGGATGTCGCCGTCCCTCCCGATGACGCCGTTGTCGGCGAGCGCCGCGACCAGCACGATCCGCTTGGTCATACCGCGATGGGCGCCTTGATCCCCGGGTGCGGGTCGTAGCCCTCGATACTGATGTCCTCGAGGTCGAACGCATCGAGCGCGGTGACCGACGGGTCGAGGCGCAGGGTGGGCAGCGGCCGCGGCTCACGGGTCAGCTGGAGCCGCGCCTGCTCGACGTGGTTGGAGTAGAGGTGCGCATCGCCGAAGGTGTGCACGAAGTCGCCCACCTCGAGTCCGGTCACCTGGGCCACCATGTGGGTCAGCAGGGCGTACGACGCGATGTTGAACGGGACGCCGAGCAAGACGTCCGCGGAGCGCTGGTAGAGCTGGCAGCTGAGCCGGCCGACCCCGGAGTCCGACGGGGCGACGTAGAACTGGAACATCGTGTGGCACGGCGCCAGCGCCATCTGTGGGATGTCAGCCACGTTCCATGCCGAGACGATGTGGCGCCGCGAGTCGGGGTCGCGCCGGATCTGCTCGACGACCTGGGCGATCTGGTCGACGTGCCGCCCGTCGGGAGTCGGCCAGGAGCGCCACTGGTAGCCGTAGACCGGTCCCAGGTCGCCGTTCTCGTCGGCCCACTCGTCCCAGATCGAGACGCCACGGTCCTGGAGCCACTTCACGTTGGTGTCGCCGCGCAGGAACCACAGCAGCTCGGCGAAGATCGAGCGGGTGTGCACCTTCTTGGTCGTGACCAGCGGGAACCCCTCGGCGAGGTCGAAGCGCAACTGGTGCCCGAAGACGCTGCGCGTCCCGGTGCCGGTGCGGTCCTGCTTCTGCACGCCCTCGTCGAGGATCCGCTGGAGAAGGTCGAGGTAGGGCTGCACGACGCCGAGACTACCGCTCAGATCCGGACCTCCCCGGTGATGCTCGTCAGCGCGTCGCCCCCGACCCAGACGGTTCCGTCCACCAGTTCGAGGTGGACCCGGCCCCGGCGGCCGAGCACCGTCCCCTGCGCCGCGACGTACGACGTGGGGAGACGCCCACCCGCCAGCCACTGCGCGACCCCCGCGTTGAAGCTCCCGGTCACCGGATCCTCGCCGATCCCCATGGTCGGCACGAACGCCCGGACCTCGACGTCGGCGTCACCGGCGGCGTGCGGCCCGACGACCCCGATCTCCAGCTCGCCGAAGGCCGTGAAATCGGGGCGCAGCGCCAGGACTGCGTCGGCATCCGCCAGCAGGACGGCCACCCAACCCGGTCCGTTGTCCACCCAGGCGGTGTCGACCAGCTCGTCCTCGGAGATCCGCAGCGCGCGGGCGATCGCGGCGCGGTCGGCCGCGTCGACCGGCCCGGAGCGGACCAGCGGCGGTGCGGCGAAGGCGAGCCGGTCGCCGACGCGGACCCGCACCAGACCGGCGCCGCACTCCTGGACGACCTCGGCTGCACCGGCCGGTCGGCCCCCGGCCTCCAGCCACGCGTGCGCGCTTCCGAGGGTCGGGTGTCCGGCGAAGGGCAGCTCGCCGCCCGGCGTCCAGATCCGCAGCCGGTAGTCGGCGCCCGGGTCGGTCGGCGCCATCAGGAACGTGGTCTCCGACAGGTTGGTCCACCGTGCGAACCGGGCCATCTGCTCGTCGCTCAGGCCGTCGGCGTCGTGCACCACCGCGACCGGGTTGCCGAGGAAGGGCTCGGAGGAGAAGACGTCGACCTGGCTGAAGCTGCGCATGCCGGCACGCTAGCCGGTACCCACCTGGGCCAGCACCGGCGTGGGCCCAGTGCTCGGGAACTTCACGCCGCGGGCGCAGGTGCCCGTGGCAACCGAGCAGGTGCGCAGCTCCAGGGGTCCGGCGAACGAGAGCCGGACGTACTCCCCTGCCTTCGGCTGGTCCCCCGCCCGCGCCACGACATAGGTGACGAGGCCATCGGGCCCGAGCCGGGCGGCGAGGGCCACCTCGTCGGGACCGACCCCCGTCCGGACCGGCTCACCGGTCACGGCGTCGCGAATGGTGACGGTCCCGTAGACGGAGTCCGGCAGCGCGGCGCGCGTCAGGACGTAGGCGCCGTCCGGGGAGAGCTCTTCCAGGGCTGCCGCAGGAACCTGCGCACCCGGCTCGACCCAGCCGACCGTCCCGTCAGCGGCGACCCGGAACGGCACTCCGGGCACCTTGGTCCCCAGCCGGGTGCGGTCGCCGGAATCGCTCACGCGGACGACCTCGCCGGAGGCGTCGCCGTAGACCGCGCCGCCGGGCACGACGACCAGGTCCCGCACCGAGGGGATCTCGAGTGCGACGTGCTGGAGGCGAAGCACCCCGTTGGCCCACCAGGCGACCGGCGCGGGGTTCTCCTGACGTTCGACCTGGACCGGCCCGAGCGGCTTCGGCGAGCTGTCGGGCCGGGTCCCGACAAGGGTGGCGACCGCGACCACAGCGGCGACCACGGCCACGACGACCAGGGCCCGCCGCCGGCGGAGGCGCCGCTGCTCGCTCGCCTCGGCCAGCACCGCGGTGACCGGAGGGGACAGGACGTCGATGCGGTCGGCGTCCTCGCGCAACTGTGGCCCGGAGAGCTCGTCGCCGCCCGTGCGCAGCGCCGCCTCGACCTCGGCCATCGGCAGCCCCAGCACGGCCGCGACCTCGGGCTCGGAGAGTCCCGACACCCGGTGCAGCACGTTGACGTCGCGCCGATCGCCCGCGCCATCGCTCGCGCCCCTGCCCGGCCTGGCCTCGAGCAGGGTCCTGAAGACCTCGGCATCCATGTCGTGGGTCTCGCGGATCCGCGCCCACTCCCCCGAGCAGCGCGCGAACCCGGTCCTGGCCACCCGCTCCGCGGCCGGCTGCTCGTCGCCCAGCAGCACCAGGGTGCGCACCGCGACCGGCCAGCGCGCGACCAGGTAGGCGGCGAAGTCGGTGTCGGGGCGCATGGGTCCATCCTTCGGCACGAGGAGCCGGTCGGCCAGACCCCTCAGTCGGCGCGGGCGGTGCCCTCGTTCACGACGTACGCCGTGAAGTCGGCGGTGTCCCGACCGCGGGCAGCGGGCGGGTACTCAACTGGTGGTTCGTCGCCCCCGTCCGATCGGATGCCCTCGCGGATCCCCGATCGAATCCTTAGGGCCTCGCGCAGCACCGGGTGGAAGCGCTCGGGGTAGTGGGTCAGCCCCCAGCGGCCGGCCGCCGACTTGGTGGTCAGCTCGCCGGTCACCAGCAGGTGGTGCAGCCGGGCGACCCCGAGCACGCACCAGCAGCACGCCTCCTCGCTGGAGCCCTCTCCCGGCATGGCGGCCAGTGCCTCGGCGTTGCGCCGCCAGTAGCCGTCGAGGTTGTCCCGGGTGAACTCCAGCAACCGGTCCTGGTCGGTCCAGATCCCCAGGGAGTGGTGCGGCGGTCCGGCGACCGTCACCCCGCGCCCGGCCAGCTCGTGCCAGGCGACCATGGCGTCGTGGACGGCCGACTCGTCCTCGAAGTGCCCGTGCAGGATGCAGGGCACATCGGGACAGAGGGCGGGGTCCGCGGCGAGGTCGGAGGCGAGCAGGTGCGGGCCGTCGAACGGCACGTGCGGGTACGCCGCACCAACGGCCCGGTGGGCGGCCCGCAGGTCGGTCAGGTCCCCGGCCGTGGGCCGGCGCGACAGGGTGGCGACGAAGTCGACGTCGCTCTGGCCGGGCACCCACTCGCCGAAGCCGACGCCGCCGCGGAGGTAGAGCCCGGTCACCAGCCCGGCCGGGACAGCGCCCAGGAAGCTCGCGCAGACGGCCGAGACCTGCGCCGGAAGAACCACCGGTCAGGCGTGCAGGGACATCGGCCCGTAGACCCGACGGTCGTGCTCGAAGAGCGTCACCGCGTCCACACCCTCGGCCGCCAGGTCGGACCAGGTCTCCCCGACCCAGGACTCGGCGTCGGCCTGGCTGGCGAAGCGCTGCCCGACGTACTCGTCACCGGCGCTCACCTCGTCACCGGCAGCGTTCTCGAACCGCCACGACCAGGGGAGCTCGGCGTCGGTCGGGGGCCGGAAGGTGGGGGGCTGCTCGGGAAGGTTCACCGGTGATCACGCCTCTCGCACGGACGGGTCGACAAAGGGTGGGGCGACGAGCTGGAAGACCTCGCGTCGGCCGCGGACGTCGACACCGACCTCGGCCTCGGGGTTGACGAACGCCGGGACCAGCGCGAGGCCGATCCCCTTCTTGAGCGTCGGGGAGAAGGTGCCCGAAGTGATCTCGCACAGCAGCACGTCGGGGGTCAGGCTGACGCTCATGTGGGGCCGCGGGATCCCGCGGCCGGTGGCCAGCAGGCCGCGCAGGATGCGCTTCGGGCCTTCGGCCTTCTCGGCGACCAGCTTGTCCTTGCCCCAGAAGGTCTCCTTCTTCCAGCCGACCGCCCAGCCCAGCCGGGCTTCGTTGGGGGTGACGTCGAGGCTGATCTCCTGGCCGTGCAGCGGGTAACCCATCTCGGTGCGCAGCGTGTCGCGCGAGCCGAGCCCGCAGGCGAGCATGCCGAACTGCTCACCGGCCGCCATCAGGGCGTCCCACAGCTCACCCGCGACGCTGTTGGCCGCGATCAGCTCATAACCACGCTCACCGGTGTAGCCGGTGCGGCAGACGACCACGCCGTTGCCGGAGTCGGCGCCGAACTCGGCCTCGACGAACGACATGTACTCGTGACCCACGGGCAGTCCGACCGCCTCGAGCACCTCGTCGGACAGGGGACCCTGGACGGCGAGGACGGCGTAGTCCTCGTGCCGGTCGAGCACCTCGATGCCGTCCGGAGCCCGGGCGGCGAGCCGGCGCACGACCTCGGCGGTGTTCGCGGCGTTGGGGACGAGGAGCACATGGTCGTCGTCCTGGTAGTAGACGATCAGGTCGTCGACGATCCCGCCGGTCTCGTCGTCGCAACACAGGGTGTACTGAGCCTTGCCGGGGCGGATCTTGGCGAGGTCGTTGCTCAGCGTCGCGTTGACGTACGCCGCAGCGCCGGGTCCCCTCACGATCGCCTTGCCCAGGTGGCTGACGTCGAAGATGCCGACCGACTCCCGCACCGCGGTGTGCTCCTTGACGACGCCGGAGGGGTACTCCAGGGGCATCGACCAACCACCGAACTCGGCGAACTTCGCGCCGAGCGCGACGTGCCGGTCGTGCAACGGAGAGGTGAGCAGCGCGCTGTCGGCGGGATCGTCGGCCATGGCGGCGAACCTACCGCAGCGTCCACCGCGCATCGGCAGGCTGGCTATCCTGCCCGAGTGACTTCGTACACCTTGCGTGCTGCCAACCCCGCCAAGACCCGCGCCGACGCCGTCGTCGTCGGCGTCGTCCAGACAGACAAGGGTGCGCTGCTGGCCCCGGGCGGCGAGGAGATCGCGCAGGCGTACGGCCGCAAGCTGCGCCCGCTGCTGGCCACCATGGGGGTCACCGGCAAGGCGGGTGAGGTCGTCAAGGTGCCCACGTCGGGCACCCTGACCAGCCCGCTGCTGGTCCTGGTCGGGCTCGGCAAGAACACCGACGCCCCCGCCGTACGACGTGCGGCAGGCGTCGCTGCCCGGGCCGTCCCCAACGCCGCTTCCGTGGCGGTCGCGCTGCCCGCGGAGAGCCCCGAGCTGGTCCGCGCCGTGACCGAGGGTCACCTGCTCGGCGGCTACACCTACACGACGTACAAGAAGAAGAACGCCGACCAGGAGTCCACCGCCCCGGGCGACGTGGTCCTCCTCAGCCCGGTGGCCCGCCAGAAGGAGGCGGTCACCGCCTTTGAGGAGGCCCAGATCGTGGCCCGCGCGGTAGCCACCACCCGCGACTGGGTGAACACGCCCCCCGGCGACCTGACCCCGCCCGTCTTCGCCGACGCGGTCCTCGCCGCCGGCAAGGAGCTCGGCAAAGGGCGCGGTGCACCCAAGGTCACCGTCCGGGTGATCGACGAGAAGGAGCTGGCCGAGCTGGGCTGCGGCGGCATCCTCGGTGTCGGCGCCGGGTCGTCGGCCCCGCCGCGGCTGGTCGAGCTGACCTACTCCCCCAAGGGCGCCACCGCGCACCTCGCGCTGGTCGGCAAGGGGATCACCTTCGACTCGGGCGGCCTCACCATCAAGCCGGCCCAGGGCATGGCCGAGATGAAGTCCGACATGGGCGGCGCGGCCGCCGTCATCCAGGCCACCTTCGCGATCGCGGCGCTCGGTCTGCCGGTCAAGGTCAGCACCTTCGCTCCCATGGCCGAGAACATGGTGTCCGGCTCCTCGATCCGACCCGGTGACGTCCTCAAGATGTACGGCGGCACCACCGTGGAGGTGCTCAACACCGACGCCGAGGGCCGCCTGGTCCTGGGCGACGCACTGGTCCGGGCCACCGAGACCAAGCCCGACGTCATCATCGACGTGGCCACGCTCACCGGCGCCATGGTCGTGGCGCTGGGTGACCGGGTTGCCGGCGTCATGGGCTCGAAGGAGATCGTGGACGGTGTCCTAGGGGCCGCGGCCACGTCGGGTGAGGACCACTGGCCGATGCCCATCCCCGAGCAGATGAACGAGCGGATCCACAGCAGCAAGATCGCGGACCTGGCCCAGCACGACTGGGTCCGCTGGGGCGGCGGCCTCTTTGCGGGCGCCTTCCTGCGCGAGTTCACCGGCGGCCTGCCGTGGGCGCACCTCGACATCGCCGGGCCGTCGTTCAACTCCAGCGGTCCGTGGGGGCACACCACCTCGGGCGGCACCGGCTTCGCGGTCGCGACCCTGGTCGACTACGCCCGCAGTCTGGCCTGACCAGCGGGCTGGTGCTCAGATCCCGCGTTCCTTCTGGCGCCTGATGTAGTCGCGCATCCGCTGCGGGATGCCGACCACGGCGGCGTCGTACGACGGGACCTGGTGGCTGTTGCAGAACTTGTGCGCCCACTCGACCGAGGGCACCCGCCGACGGGTCCACTCGCCGTCGTGGGCGACCAGGAGCAGCGTCACGTCGCTGACCGCGGTCCGCGGCTCGACGAACCCCTCGACTCCCCGGCGCTCGGCGACGAACGTCTGGAGGTAGTCCTCGTCGGCGCGGTCGGACGCGCGCACCCGGGTCGACCCGGTGCGGGCCGCGTCCTGGGCGGGGCGGCGCATGCGGGGACGGGAGCTGCGGCGGAAGCGGTCGAACAAACCCATGGTGCCAAGTGTGCCTTGCTACTGATGAGTCGCCATGGCCGGTGTGGACACGGACGGGGGAAGTGCAAAGATGGGGCCGACATCCGCAGCCCCCAGATTCTCGGAAAGGTTCAGCGTGGCCGACGCCGACTTCGACGTACTCATCCTCGGTGCGGGTTCGGGCGGCTACGCCTGCGCCCTGCGAGCGGCACAGCTCGGGCTGAGCGTGGGTCTGGTGGAGAAGGGCAACCTCGGCGGCACCTGCCTGCACGTGGGCTGCATCCCGACGAAGGCGCTGCTCCACGCCGCCGAGGTCGCGGACTCCGCGCGGGAGTCCGAGCAGTTCGGCGTCCGGGCCACCCTCGAGGGCATCGACATGACCGGTGTCAACGCCTACAAGGACGGCGTCGTCGCCCGTCTCTTCAAGGGCCTGGCCGGGCTGATCAAGTCCCGCGGCATCACCGTCATCGAGGGTGCGGGCCGGTTGACCGGCCCGAAGCAGGTCACGGTCGGCGACCGGGCCTGGACCGGTACCCACGTCGTCCTCGCGTCCGGTTCCTACGCCCGTTCCCTGCCCGGCCTCGAGATCGACGGCGAGCGGGTGATCACCTCCGAGCACGCGCTGCGGCTCGACCGGGTCCCCGCGTCCGTGGTGGTGCTCGGGGGTGGTGTGATCGGCTGCGAGTTCGCCAGTGTCTGGAAGAGCTTCGGCGCCGAGGTCACGATCGTGGAGGCCCTGCCCCGCCTCGTCGCGGTCGAGGACGAGGCCTCCTCGAAGGCTCTCGAACGCGCCTTCCGCAAGCGCAAGATCAACTTCCTGGTCGGCACACCCTTCCAGAGCGTCAAGGTCACCGACACCGGTGTCGCCGTCACGGTCGAGGGCGACAAGGTCATCGAGGCCGAGCTGCTGCTCGTCGCGGTCGGCCGTGGCCCCTCGACGGACGGCCTCGGCTTCGAGGAGCAGGGCGTCGCCATGGAGCGCGGCTTCGTGCTCGCCGACGAGCGCTGCCGCACCAACCTCGACGGCGTCTTCGCCGTCGGCGACATCGTCCCGGGACTGCAGCTCGCGCACCGCGGCTTCGCCCAGGGCATCTTCGTCGCCGAGGAGATCGCGGGGCTGGGGCCGCAGGCGACCGACGAGGCCGGCATCCCCCGCGTCACCTACTCGCACCCTGAGATCGCCTCGGTCGGACTCGACGAGGCCACCGCCACCGAGAAGTACGGCGCCGACGGCATCGAGAGCGTCACCTACGACCTCGGCGGCAACGGCAAGAGCCAGATCCTCAAGACCGCCGGGTTCGTGAAGCTGATCCGCCGCACGGACGGTCCCGTCATCGGCATCCACCTGGTCGGTGACCGGGTGGGCGAGCTGATCGGCGAGGCCCAGCTGATCTACAACTGGGAGGGTCACGCGGAGGACGTGGCTCCCCTGGTCCACGCGCACCCCACCCAGAACGAAGCCCTGGGCGAGGCCCACCTGGCCCTGGCCGGCAAGCCGCTCCACGCCCACTCCTGAACCACGATCCACGACACCGAAGACGCGAGCGAAGGAACTCCATGGCCACCGAAGTCACCCTGCCGGCACTCGGCGAGTCCGTCACCGAAGGCACCGTCACCCGCTGGTTGAAGCAGGTCGGTGACTCGGTGGCCGTAGACGAGCCGCAGCTGTAGGTCTCGACCGACAAGGTCGACACCGAGATCCCCTCGCCGATTGCGGGCACCCTGCTCGAGATCAAGGCGAACGAGGACGACACCGTCGAGGTGGGGGCGATCCTCGCCGTCATCGGTGAGGCCGGAGAGTCGTCAGGCGAGTCCGCGGAGCCCGAGCCCGAGAAGCAGGCCGAGCCCGCGGCCGCCGAGGCCGAGGCCGAGGACACCTCGGAGGCGGAGGAGCCGGCCGCCGTCGAGGAGCCGGCCCCCGCCGGTGAGGAGGCGCCGGCCCCTGCGGCCGAGACCAAGCCCGCCTCGGGCGAGGGCACCACGATCACCCTGCCCGCGCTCGGCGAGTCCGTCACCGAGGGCACCGTCACCCGCTGGTTGAAGCAGGTCGGCGACGCCGTCGCCGTCGACGAGGCGCTGCTCGAGGTCTCCACCGACAAGGTCGACACCGAGATCCCGTCGCCGGTCGCCGGCACCCTGCTGGAGATCAAGGTGGCCGAGGACGAGACCGTCGAGGTCGGCGCCGAGCTGGCCGTGATCGGCTCCGCCGACGCCGCTCCTGCCGAGGAGAAGCAGCCGGAGCCCGAGCCGGAGCCGGAGAAGACCCCCGAGCCCGAACCGGAGCCGGAACCGGAGCCCGAGCCCGAGCCCGAGAAGACCCCCGAGCCGGAACCGGAGCCCGAGAAGAAGCCCGAGCCCGAGGCGAAGACCCCGGCCCCCGAGAAGACCCCCGAGAAGACCCCGGCTCCGCAGCAGGAGGAGCCCTCCGGCCGTGGCGACGCGTCCGGCTACGTCACTCCCCTGGTCCGCAAGATGGCCAACCAGCACGGCGTCGACCTGGCCCGGGTCACCGGCACCGGCGTCGGTGGCCGGATCCGCAAGCAGGACGTCCTCGAGGCCGCGGCCGCGGCCAAGGAGCAGGCCGCTCCGGCCGCTCCGGCCGCCTCGGCACCGGCCGCATCGGGTGCGCCTGCCGCGGTGTCGACGACGCCGTCCCCGCTGCGCGGCACGACCGAGAAGATGTCGCGGCTGCGCAAGATCATCGCCACCCGGATGGTCGAGTCGCTGCAGACCTCGGCCCAGCTGACCCAGGTGATGGAGGTCGACGTCACCAACATCGCGCGGCTGCGTGAGAGTGCGAAGGCCGACTTCCTCGCCCGTGAGGGCGTGAAGCTGACCTACCTGCCGTTCTTCGCCAAGGCCGCCATCGACGCGCTCAAGGTGCACCCGAAGCTGAACGCCGCGATCGACACCGAGGCCGGCGAGGTGACCTACTACGACCGTGAGAACGTCGCGTTCGCGGTGGACACCGAGAAGGGGCTGCTGACCCCGGTCGTCAAGGACGCGGGCGACCTCTCGATCGCCGGCCTGGCAAAGAAGATCGCCGACGTCGCTGAGCGGACCCGCACCAACAAGATCGGCCCGGACGAGCTCTCGGGCGGCACGTTCACGATCACCAACCTCGGCAGCTTCGGGGCGCTCTTCGACACCCCGATCATCAACAAGCCGCAGGTCGCGATCCTCGGCCCCGGCGCGGTCATCAAGCGCCCGGTGGTCATCGACGACCCCAACCTCGGGGAGACCATCGCCGTGCGCCACATGGTCTACCTGTCGCTGTCCTACGACCACCAGCTGGTCGACGGCGCCGACGCCGGCCGCTTCCTCAAGGACGTCAAGCAGCGCCTGGAGTCCGGTCAGTTCGAGGTCTGACGCACGACGTACGAAGGCCCCCCGACGACCACGAGCTCGTCGGGGGGCTTCGTCGTCCTCAGGCCGCTGTCAGAAGTCGTCGTCGAACGAGACCGATCCGCTGACCCCGACCTGGTAGGCCGAGACCCGGCGCTCGAAGAAGTTCGACAGCTCCTGCACGTCCTGGAGCTCCATGAACAGCAACGGGTTCTGCGCGCCGTAGATGACCGGCAGCTCGAGTCGCTCCATGCGTCGGTCCGCGACGTACTCCAGGTAGGAACGCATGTCGGCGGTCGAGAGGCCGGCCACCCCGCCGCCGAGGAGGTCCTCGGCGAACTGTGCCTCCGCGTCGACGGCCTCCATGATCATCTCCCGCACCGCGGCCGCAAGCTCGACGTCGAAGAGGTCGGGCTCCTCGGCGCGGACCGTGTCGACCACGTCGAAGGCGAACGCCATGTGCATCGACTCGTCGCGGAAGACCCAGTTGGTCCCCGAGGCGAGCCCGTTGAGGAGCCCACGCGAGCGCAGGAAGTAGACGTAGGCGAACGCGCCGTAGAAGAAGAGCCCCTCGATGCAGGCCGCGAAGCAGATCAGGTTGAGCAGGAAGGTACGCCGGTCGGCGCGCGTCTCCAGCGAGCGCAGCTCGAAGAGCTGGTCGATCCACCGGAAGCAGAAATCGGCCTTGTGCTTGATCGATGCGATGTTGTCGACCGCTGCGAACGCCTCGTGCCGCTCGGTCTCGTCAGGGACATAGGTGTCGAGCAGCGTCAGGTAGAACTGGACGTGCACCGCCTCCTCGAAGAGCTGGCGCGAGAGGTAGAGCCGGCCCTCGGGTGAGTTGATGTGCTGGTAGAGGTTGAGCACCAGGTTGTTGGACACGATCGTGTCGCCGGTGGCGAAGAACGCGACCAGCCGGGAGACCAGGTGCCGCTCGGCTGCCGAGAGCTTCTTCAGGTCCGCCAGGTCGGTGTGCAGGTCAACCTCCTCGACGGTCCAGGTGTTCTTGATCGCGTCCCGGTAGCGCTCGTAGAAGTGCGGGTAGCGCATCGGCCGCAGGGTGAGGTTCATCCCGGGGTCGAGCAGCATCCGGTCGGTCCCGGTGGTGGGGTTCGTGGTCATTCGCAGGCCTCACAGGTCTCGGGGTTCTCCAGGGAGCAGGCGACCGCGGCCTCGTCGGGCACCGCAGCGCCGTACGCCGTCTGCTGGATGCGCGTCGCGGGGCGCGAGCGCAGGTAGTACGTCGTCTTCAGCCCGGCCTTCCAGGCGTAGAGGTACATCGAGCTCAGCTTCCCGATGGTCGGACTGAGCAGGAACAGGTTCAGCGACTGGCTCTGGTCGATGTAGGGCTGCCGGGCCGCGGCCAGGTCGACGAGCGCCTTCTGCGGCAGCTCCCAGGCGGTGCGGAAGAGCAGCCGGACGTCCTCGGGAATCGCCGTGATCCCCTGGACCGAGCCCTCCTGGCGCTTGATCTGGTCGCGCACCTCGGCCGTCCACAGCCCGCGTGCCCGCAGCTCGCGGGCGAGGGCCGCGTTGACCTGGAGGAACTCTCCCGAGAGGGTCTCGCGCTTGAAGAGGTTGGACACCTGCGGCTCGATGCACTCATAGCTGCCGACGATGGAGGCGATCGTCGCCGTCGGCGCGATCGCGACCAGCAGCGAGTTGCGCAGCCCGTGCTCGGCCACCGCGGCACGCAGCCGCTCCCACCGCTCGGTCTGGGTCGGGGTCACCGACCACAGGTCGGGCTGCAGGTCGCCGCGCGCCGCGCGGGTCTCGGCGTACGCCGGATGCGCGCCGTGGGCGGCCGCCAGCTCCGTGGAGCGCTCGAGGGCGGAGAGGTAGATCTCCTCGGCGATCCGGGTCGACAGCTCGCGCGCCTCGGCGGAGTCGAACGGCAGCCCGAGGGCGAAGAAGACGTCCTGGAGCCCCATGCAGCCCAGTCCCACCGGCCGCCAGCGCGGGTTGGACGCCGCCGACTCGGGGCTCGGGTAGTAGTTGATGTCGATGACCCGGTCCAGGTAGGTCACCGCGCTCCGCACCGTGGCGCGGAGCTTGACCCAGTCGAGGTCCCCCTCCACCAGGTGCTGGGCCAGGTTGACCGAGCCGAGGTTGCACACCGCGGTCTCCTCGTCGCTGGAGACCTCGATGATCTCGGTGCAGAGGTTGGAGAGGTGGACCACGTTGCCGGGCAGCGCGGTCTGGTTGCAGGTCCGGTTGCTGGCGTCCTTGAAGGTCATCCAGCCGTTGCCGGTCTGGGCCAGGGTCCGCATCATCCTGGCGTAGAGCTCGCGCGCCGGCAGCCGTCGTACGACGTGGCCCGCGGCCTCGGCGGCCAGGTAGGCCCGGTCGAACTCCTCGCCCCACAGGTCGGGCAGCTCGGGGACCTGGTCGGGGTCGATCAGGCTCCACGACTCGTCGGCCTCGACCCGACGCATGAACAGGTCCGGCACCCAGTTGGCGAGATTGAGGTTGTGGGTACGCCGGGCGTCCTCGCCGGTGTTGTCGCGCAGCTCGAGGAACTCCTCGATGTCGGGGTGCCACGGCTCGAGGTAGACGCAGGCCGCACCCTTGCGCCGCCCGCCCTGATTGACCGCGGCCACCGAGGCGTCGAGGGTGCGCAGGAACGGCACGATCCCGTTGGAATGGCCGTTGGTGCCCCGGATCAGAGCGCCGCGACCGCGGACCCGCGAGAAGGCGATCCCGATGCCGCCGGCGAACTTCGAGAGCGCCGCGACCTGGGCGTAGCGCCCGTAGATGGAGCCGAGCTCGTCGCGGGGGCTGTCCACGAGGTAGCACGAGGACATCTGGGTGTGCCGGGTCCCCGCGTTGAAGAGCGTCGGCGAGCTGGGCAGGTAGGCCAGGGAGGCCATCAGCCGATAGAAGTCGATCGCCTCCCCGGGAGTCGTGGCCAGGCCGCAGGCCACGCGGAGCAGCCAGTACTGCGGCGTCTCGAGCACCTGGCGGGTCTCGGGGTGGCGCAGCAGGTAGCGGTCGTAGACGGTGCGCAGCCCGAAGTACTCGAACCGCTGGTCGTGCATGGGGTCGACCGCCTGGTCGAGCTTGCGGGCGTTGGCCTCGACGAAGGCGGCGGTCTCGTCGCCGATCAGCCCCTCGAGGTGGCCCAGGCGGATCGACTGGCTGAACGAGGCGACCTGCTGGCCGGCCACCTCCTTCTCG
This sequence comes from Nocardioides sp., assembly GCA_046597165.1. Classification (GTDB taxonomy): domain Bacteria; phylum Actinomycetota; class Actinomycetes; order Propionibacteriales; family Nocardioidaceae; genus Nocardioides. The sequence continues at coordinate 12,938 of JBKJLD010000021.1, read as the reverse complement.
ATGTAGTTGGCGAGCAGCCGCGCTGCGAGCCGGGAGTACTCCGGCTCGGTCGCGGTCAGCTCGGCCGCCGTCTGGATCGAGAGCCGGTCCAGCTCGGCCGTGGTGGCGCCGTCGTAGAGGCCCGCGATCGTGCGGGTCGCCACGGTGAGTGGCTCGACGTGGGACAGGCCGGCGGCGCAACGCTCGACGGCGCGGACGATCTTGTTGAGGTCGACGGGTTCGCGCTCGCCGTTGCGCTTGCGGACCGCCATCGGCGACCGTACGTCGTTCGCCTGCGATGCCTCGGGTGTCTGGGTCTGGATCTGGGTCATTGCTGCTCTCTCCTCGCGAGCTCGCCGGAGGCCGGGAGCACGAGGAGAGGACGACGACACGGACCCACCCCTGGGACGGGTCCGGGCAGCCGGCTGACCCGCCCTCGAGGTCCGCGACCACCGCACACGGTCGTGTGCGGGCGCTGGCAGGTCTTCGGACTCGTGGGCTCGCCGGCCGGCATCTCTCGACACCGCTCGACCCCTACCGGCCGTCGCTTCCCGGAGCCCGTGGAGGCACTCCAGTGCTTGTGTGACGGCTTTCGTTCCCACTCACCGCTGCGGGGCAGTCCCGGACTCGCACCGGGTTCCCTCTTGCCCCGGAACCCCGCCTCACGACGACGTTCCGGACCAGCGCGACCACCATATCTAGGGGTTTCGTGGATCTTCGGGAGCAGATGTTGTGTCGGCGTGTCGGAGTCTCTCGCCGGTCTCGGCGAGGCTCACGATCGCGGCGGCGACCTCACTGCCGAGGTCGGCGAGGCCCTCCTCGGTCGGCAGGACCCCCTGGCGGCCGCGCTGCTCGAGCCCCGCGCAGCGCTCGGCCAGGGCGGTCAGGCCCAGGTTGCCGGAGCTGCCGCGCAGCCCGTGGGCCCGGCGGGCGGTCTCGGCCGCATCCCCGCCCCGGGCGGCGTCGACGAGCGCCGCGACTTCGGCGGTCGCCGAGTCGCCGAACCAGGCCACCATCCTGAGCACGAGCTCGAGTTCGATCCCCTCATCGAGGAGTTCCTGCAGGCGGCCCCGACCGGGGTCGCGCGGCCGGTTCGACTCCTCGACTGCCGGCACCCACCGGTCCAGGGTGCGCGCGAGCAGGTCCGGGACCACCGGCTTGGACAGGAAGTCGTCCATCCCGGCCTCCTGGCAGCGCTCCCGCTCCTCGGCGGTCGCGGCGGCCGTCATGGCGATGATCGGGATCCGTGCCCCGTCGCCGCGCATCGCCCGGATCGCCCGGGTGGCGTCGAAGCCGTCCATGACCGGCATCTGGCAGTCCATCAGGATCGCGTCGAACCCGTCGGGGTCATCAGCCAGCGCGGCGACGCCGAGGGCGCCGTTCTCCGCCATCAGCAGGTCGTAGCCGAGGCCGCGCAGCACCCCCTCCGCGACCATCTGGTTGACCGGGTTGTCCTCCACGACCAGCAGCCGGCCCCGCGCCGCCCCGACGAGGGGGCGGGGCACGACGGGCAGCGCCGCTTGCTGCTGCGACAGCCGTCCCCCGAGCGTGGCGAGCAGGTCCAGGAGGCGGGAGGGCAGGACGGGTTTGCTCAGGAAGGTGTCGATCCCTGCGGCCGCGAGCCATCCGAGGCCGACCTCGAGGGACGAGGAGAGCAGGGCGAGACGCAGCCGGCGGTAGCGCTCCTCAGAGCGGATCAGGCGCGCCAGCTGCTCACCGTCGGCTCCGGGCATCATGTAGTCGAGCAGGGCGACGTCGTACGGCGCCGCGAGCCGCATCGCGTCATCCAGCTCGACCAGGGCGTCGTAGGCAGAGTCCACTGCCGTCACCCCGACGTCCCAGGCCTCCAGCTGCTCGCAGAGGATGAACCGGTTGGTGGCGTTGTCGTCGACGACCAAGACCCGGAGCCCGGCGACGGCCTGCTGCAGGACCGCCTCCGAGGGTGGCTCCTGGGCGGTTGCCCGTGCGAAGGGAGCGGTGAACCAGAAGGTGCTGCCGACCCCGGGCTCGCTGTCGACGCCGATCTCTCCCCCCATCGCCGTGACGATCCGGTGCGAGATCGCCAGGCCGAGCCCGGTCCCGCCGTACTCGCGGGTGGTCGAGCTGTCGGCCTGGGAGAATACCGTGAACAGTCGACCCCGCTTCTCTGCGGGGATCCCGATCCCGGTGTCGCGCACCTCCACCCGAACTGTGTCGGTGGACGTGCCGCTGGCCCGCACCACCACCTCACCCTCGGCGGTGAACTTAACTGCGTTGGAGACCAGGTTGGTCACGACCTGGCCGAACCGCACCGGGTCGCCGCGCACCATCGACGGCATCTGGTCGGCGCTGGACACGACGAGCTCCAGGCCCTTGGCGGCGGCCCGGTCCGCCAGCAGTCCCACGCTCTGCTCGATGACCGTGCGCGGGTCGAAGTCGAGCTCCTCGAGATCGAGGCGTCCGGCCTCGATCTTGGAGAGGTCGAGGATGTCGTTGACCAGGGAGAGCAGCGTGCGACCGGCCGGTCGACCCCCTGGGCGAGCCGCCGCTGGTGGGCACTCATCTCGGTGCGGCTCAAGAGCTCGCTGAGACCGATCACGCCGTTGAGCGGCGTCCGGATCTCGTGGCTCATCGTCGAGAGGAACTCCGACTTCGCCCGCGACGCGGCGAGCGCCTCGTCGCGCGCCTCGGCCAGGGCCGCTGCCGCCTCCTCGCGCTCGGAGACGCGCGCGAGCAGGGAGAGCATCTGGCGGAAGATGTCCAGCTCCGAGGCGCGCGGCGGCGCCTCGGCGCGGGTGCTGGAGACGATGATGCAGGCCAGACGGGTGCCGACCACGGCCGGTCCGGCCACCAGGAACACCCCGTCGGGGCCCGGTGCCGTGAGCACCGCTCGTTCCTCGGCCGCGCGGACGGCGAGCTCCCCGGCTGCGGCCAAAACCTCCGGGACCTGGCCCTCCCAACCGGCCTCGAGATGGGAGAGTCCGCCGGGCCGCCCCGGATCCGGGAACGAGACCAGCACCGCCGGCCACTGAGCGAAGGGACGGACCACCGCATCCGCCGCGACCAGCGCATCGGACAGCGTTCGGGCCTCGTTGGCGGCGCCCGCCATGGCACTGAGAAATGCCAGTCCGAGCTCGGACTCCTTGCTCTCGGTGATGTCCTGCACGGTGCCGCTCAGGCGCACCAGCTCGCCGTCCGGGCCCCGGGTGACCCGGCCGCGGGTCCGTACCCAGGACACCGGGCGTCCGTGGCTGCGCGCCAGCCGCGCGTCGACGTCGAACGTCTCCCCGCCCGCCATCATCGCCTGGTAGGCCGCCCGCACCCTCTCGCGATCGTCGGGGTGCAGGAGCTCGAAGAACCGCTCCGCCGAGGGCACGAACGTCGCCGGGTCGACGTCGAAGACCCGGTAGAGCTCAGCCGACCAGCGCGACAGCGGGTTGGCCGCATCCCGCTCCCAGCTGCCGATCCGCGCGGTCGCCTGGGCCGCGGTCAGCTGCACCTCGCGCTGGCGCAGCTCCTCGACCGCGCGATGCTGCTCGGTGTGGTCACGGACTCGGTGCAGCCAGCCGTGCGAGGCACCGGCCTCGTCGACGAGAGGGACGTGCGCGACGAGCGCCCAGAACCGCCTGCCGTCACGCCGGGTGAGCAGGAACTCCAGGTCCTCCCCGGCGTCGCCGGTCGCTTCGAGCCGGTCGAGATGCGCGCGGAGCTGTTCGCGGCCGGCCTCGTCCATCGAGTCGAACGCCGAGAACCCGACCACCTGCTCGGGCGCCAGGCCGAGCAGTGCGGCCAGGGACTCGTTGGCCCAGACCGTGGCACCGTCGCGGTCGAAGACCCAGAGCCCGTCCGGGACCGCCTGCAGGATCCAGTCACGCAGTTCGGACGAGCTCCCGGAGGTCATGCCTCGATGCTCCCGCATCCCGGGCCCGTCCGCACGCTCTGGTTGGTGCTCCGTGGTTGTCTGGGCTCATGACCCAACTCCAAGTCGTGATCGCCGGTGCCTCGGGCTTCCTCGGCACCAACCTCTCCCGCGAGCTGGTCGGGCGCGGCCACACCGTCACCAAGCTGGTGCGGAGGCCCTCGACCGCGACGGACGAGTCGACCTGGGACCCGTACGCCGGCACCTACGACCGAGCGGTCCTCGAAGCGGCCGACGTGGTGGTCAACCTGGCGGGCTCCCCCACCGCCGGCAACCCGCACTCGAAGCGCTGGGCCCGCGAGCTGCGAGAGAGCCGGGTGAGCACGACCCGCCTCCTGGCCCGGGCGATCGCCGAGCGCGACGCGACGCCGGCGTTCCTCGCCGGCAACGGCATCAGCTGGTACGGCGACCACGGCGGCCAGGTCCTCACCGAGTCCTCCGACACCCGGGGCCACGCGCTGCTGACCGAGGTGACCCGCGAGTGGCAGGCGGCCACCGAGCCTGCCGCCGAGGCGGGTGCCCGGGTCTGTGTGCTGCGCACCTCGCCGGTGATGGACCGACGCGCCGCCCCGCTCAAGCAGCTGCGGACGGTGTTCCGGCTCGGGCTCGGGGCCCGGCTCGGCGACGGCCGCCAGCACATGGCGATGATCTCGCTGCGCGACTGGGTCGGCTCGGTCGTCCACCTGGCCGAGCACGAGCAGGCGAGCGGCCCCTTCAACCTGTGCTGCCCCGACACCCCCACCAACGGCGAGTTCACCACCGCCCTGGCCGCCGCCCTGCACCGACCGGCGCTGGTTGCCGCTCCCAAGGCCGTGCTCAAGCTCGGCGCCGGCGCGATGGCTCCCGAGCTGCTCGGCTCGCTCAACGTGCGGCCGGCTGCCCTCGGGGCCGCCGGCTATGAGTTCCGCGACCGGGACGTCACCGCCGTGCTGGCCGCTGGCCTGGCCACCGACCCCGCCTGAGCGCCACCCCCGCGACCCGCCACCCGCCCGCCAGCCGGCGCAGCACGATCGTGCGCGTCGTGGCGGTGTCCCCCGGGAGGTTCGTGCGGCCCGACGGCCCCACCGCCACCGCCCGGTCCAGCCGGTCGGTGACGTCCAGGACCAGCCGGTCCGCGGCGCGCGACCGGACCCGCACGGCGAGCAGCTGCATCCGCATCCCCCGGACCATGAGCCCCCGTTCGCTCCAGGCGCTGAGCATCGCCAGGTCGTGTCGACCGGCCGACGAGCCGGGCACGTAGAGCCGAGCCAGCGCCGCGCGGTCGCCGTGCGCCCACGCCCGGGCCCGGCGTACGTCCCAGGCGCGCAGCAGGGCCGCGGCGCCGCGGTCGCTCGCCGTGGCCTCGCTCGGCCCGGACTGCTCGGGCAGGGTCGGCCGCCCTTCCGGGCCCCCGCAGCCGAGGAGCACCAGCAGGACCAGGAGTCCGGAGATGCCGAGAAGATGGAGCCGAGTCACCCTCCTGTCCTACCCCGTCGCGCGCGGCTCCAGCCGGTTCTCCACAGGGCTGGCATCCTGACGCCGTGACCGCCAGGAGGATCAGCAGGCGCTCCCTCCTGCTGGGGGGCACGGTGACGGCCGCCGTCGCCGTGACGGGACTCGGCTACGGCGTCGAGCAGGGCACGCTGCCCGGACGCCCCTGGCTCCAGGCACAGCTCGGGCTCAACGGCGACGCCGGTGTCATCCCCGCTGTCGAGCCGGGCCGGGTCCTGAGCGGTTCCTTCGTCTCCCAGCACCGGCTCGGCGCCGTGACCGGATGGTCCCTGGCGTTGCCCCCGGGCGCTGTCGGCGTGCTGCCGCTCGTCGTCGCCCTGCACGGGCTCGGCCAGGACCACACCACCCCGCTCGGTCCGAGCATGGGCGTGGACCGGTTCCTGGCCGCCGCGGTCGACGCCGGGGTCCCCCCGTTCGCCATCGCCACCATCGACGGCGGCACGTCGTACTGGCACCCACGGCCGAACGGCGAGGACGCGAGCGGGATGGTCCTCGACGAACTGGTGCCGATCCTGGCCGGCCACGGGGTGAGGACCGAGACGTTCGGGCTGATCGGCTGGTCCATGGGTGGGTACGGCGCGCTGCGACTCGGTGGCCTGCTCGGCGCGGGCCGGGTGCCGGCCGTGGTCGCCAGCAGCCCCGCGATCTGGACCAACCCCGAGGACGCCTCCGGCGCAGGGTTCGACAACCCGGACGAGTACGACGAGTTCACCGTGGTCGGGCACCAGAGCGAGCTGGCCGGGGTCGCCGTGCGGGTCGACTGCGGGACCGGTGACCCGTTCTACCGGGCCGTGCAGGACTACGTCGCCGACTTCCCGGCCGGGGCCGGGGTGACCAGCACCTTCGAGGCCGGCGCGCACAACACGGCGTACTGGCGACGGATGCTGCCCGCCCAGCTCGCCTTCCTGGGCCGGCACCTGAGCCGCCCCGAGTAGGATCGGGGGCGTGAGTGACCTGAGTTTCGAGACCGTCGGACTCGGCGACGACGCCGTCGACTACCTGGCGGCGTGGGACCTCCAGCGCGAGGTGCACGCCGAGGTGGTCGCGGACAGCCGGCCCGGCACGGTGCTGTTCCTCGAGCACCCGCCCGTCTTCACGGCCGGCAAACGCACCGACCCGCACGAACGGCCCGCCGACCCCGGCGGCGCCGACGTCATCGACGTCGACCGCGGCGGCAAGATCACCTTCCACGGTCCCGGCCAGTTGGTCGGCTACCCGATCGTCCGGCTGCCCGACCACGTCAAGGTCGTGGACTACGTGCGTCGCGTCGAGGAGGCGCTGATCGCGGTCTGCGCCGAGCTCGGGGTGGTCACCGCCCGGGTCCCGGGGCGCAGCGGCGTCTGGCTGCGCGCCGACGACCCCTCGACCGGCACCCGTCCCGAGCGCAAGATCGCCGCGCTCGGCATCCGGGTCAGCCGCGGGGTCACCATGCACGGCTTCGCACTGAACTGCGACGTCGACCTCGGGTGGTACGACCGGTTCGTGCCCTGCGGCATCGCCGATGCCGGCGTCACCTCGCTGAGCCGGGAGCTCGGGCGCGACGTCACGGTCGCCGAGGTCATCCCGAGTGTGGAGCGGCACCTGAGCGACTACCTGGCGTGGGGTCCCTACGTCTCGACCCCGGACTACGAGGCGCGTCCCGAGCCGGGTCGGACCCCGCGCATCGAGTTGCTGACGCCCGGCCGCTGACGGCGAGTCAGACCCGGCTCGCAACCTTGTGGGTGCCATCATCGTCCCTCCATGCGGCGGCCCGACCCGGGTCTCCGGAACGGGGGTTCGTCATGAGTGACCTGGTCATCGAGGCCACGGGACTGCGCAAGGAGTTCCGGACTCGCCGGGGGCTGCGCGTGGCCGTGCAGAGTCTCGACCTCGCGGTGCCGGCGGGCGGCGTCCACGGTTTCCTGGGCCCGAACGGCTCCGGCAAGACCACGACTATCCGGATGCTGCTCGGACTCGCCCGCGCCACTGAGGGCACGATGCGGCTCTTCGGTCAGCCGGTTCCGTCCTTGCTGCCCTCGGTCATCGACCGGGTCGGCGCGGTCGTGGAGTCGCCGAAGTTCTCGCCCAACTTCTCGGGCCGACAGAACCTCCTGCTGCTGGCCGGCTCGATCGGCGCGCCGCCTGCTCGCGTCGATGCCGCGGTGGAGACCGTGGGCCTCACCGGGCGGGACCGGGACCGCTACAAGTCCTACTCCCTGGGCATGAAGCAGCGACTCGCGATCGCCGCGACGTTGCTCAAGGATCCCGACCTCCTGATTCTCGACGAGCCGACCAACGGCCTGGACCCGGCCGGCATCCGCGAGATCCGCGAGACCATCAGGACCCTCGGCGAGTCCGGGGTGACGGTGCTGCTGAGCTCACACATCCTGGCCGAGGTCCAGCAGGTGTGCGCCTCGGCCACCATCATCGGCAACGGACGGCTGCTGGCCAGCGGCCGGGTGGACGACCTGATCGGTGCCGGTACGTCGTACCGTCTCGTCGTCCCGGAGCCTCCCGCAGCGGAGCGGCTGCTCGCCGACGCCGGCTTCCTGGTCCGGACCGACGGACCGGCGTTGACGGTCGACTCCGACCGGCCCCCGGCCGAGATCACCCGGTTGCTCGCCGGTGCCGGCATCTACCTGTCCGAGCTGACTCCCCTGCGCGCCGACCTGGAGACGGTCTTCCTCGAGCTGACCGCCGGGGACATGCTGGGACGGGAGGGAGACCGATGAAGGCCATGCTCCTGGTCGAACTCACTCGGCTGCGCTGGCGCCGTGCGGTGCTGCTGCTCGTGACTGCCGCGGTCGTCCTCCCCGCCATCATCTTCGCCGCCACCGCGTGGAACACCCGTCCAGCATCGGCCGCGGAGCTTCAACGGGTCCAGCAGATGGTGGCCGAGGAGTCGCAGCAGCCCTACGTCCAGAAGGAGCTCAACAGGTGCCTCGCCAAGCCGCAGCGCTACGGCGTGCCACCGGGCGACGACCTCCAGTCCGGGTGTGAGAGCCGGGTCCTGCCACAGGTCGAGTGGTACTCCTCGCGCCAGGTGCTTGATCCAACGTCCGAACGTACCGACGGCTCGGGACTCGCCGTGTCGATCGTGCTCACGATGCTGCTGGTCCTTCTCGGCACGACCTTCGTCGGCCACGATTGGAACAGCGGCTCGATGAGCAACCAGCTGCTCTTCGCCCCTCGCCGCCTGCGGCTCTGGGCCGGCAAGTGCCTGATCGTGCTCGGCACCGGGATCGTCGTGGCCGGTCTCGTTCTCGCGTCGTACTGGGGCGGGTTGCTGGCCCTGGCCGATCACCGTGGGCTGGAGGTGCCGGGAGATCTCGTCTCGGCCGGGTACGTCTGGGTGCTGCGCGGGTCGCTGCTCACCGCTCTTGCCGGAGTCGGCGGCTACGCGATGACGATGCTGTTCCGCAGCACGGTGGCCACGCTCGGCGTGCTGTTCGCGGTCGCCATCGTCGGGCCGCTGCTGATCACAGTCCTCGGGTTCCCCGGAAACCAGCGCTACCTGCCGCAGCACAACTACGCCGCGGTGCTGAACCACGGCACGACCTACTACGACTACGACAGCTGCAACTCCTCGGGGGGCGAGCAGGAGTGCAATCCCGAGCGATCGCTGAGCATGGCGCACGGCATGACGTACTTCGGGTCGCTGCTGGCGCTGGCCGTCGTGCCGTCGTTGCTGTCGTTCCGGCGCCGCGACGTCCCCTGAGCCGGCTCAGGACACCGACATCTCGGCGGCTTCCTGCCCGCCGGCGCCGACGCTCTTGACGCGGATCACGAACGGCGTGCTGTGGACGCTCAGCCGGATCTTCATCGACTCCCCGGCGCCCAGGTGGGCGTCGCGGACGGTCAGGGTCGCGGCGTTCGCGGGCTCCACCTCGAGCTGGTAGGCGTCCGGCAGCCGACCGTTGTTGCTCAGGGTCACGGCAATCTTCTGACCGGGCTGGGCCTGGGTGGGGCCGGTGACGCCCACGTCGTACGGCGAGGAAGCGGCCGGACTGCCCGTCGAGGCGCCGCTCGAGGACGGGTCGTCGGACGACGAGGAGCAGGCGACGAGCGGTGCACAGACGAGGACCAGGGCCACCGCGGCGAACGTCCGGTGGGGGCGCTGGGCGCGTCGCACAGGACGAGTGTGGAGGGAAGTCATGATGGGCAGACGGTATCCCGGCCGACCGAATTGGGAGCCCCCGGTGCCCGGCGTACAGTTGGCCGACGTGACCCAAGCTCCCGCATCGACCGACGGCCTGGCACAGGGCCGCAAGCTTCTGCGCCTCGAGGTCCGCAACGCGGAGACCCCGATCGAGCGCAAGCCCGCCTGGATCAAGACCCGGGCCACGATGGGTCCGGAGTACACCAAGCTGCAGAACCTCGTGAAGTCCGAGGGCCTGCACACCGTGTGCCAGGAGGCGGCCTGCCCCAACATCTTCGAGTGCTGGGAGGACCGCGAGGCGACCTTCCTCATCGGCGGCGACCAGTGCACGCGGCGCTGCGACTTCTGCCAGATCGACACCGGCAAGCCGCTCCCCCTCGATCGGGACGAGCCCCGCCGCGTGGCCGAGTCGGTGCAGAAGATGGAGCTGCGCTACGCCACCATCACCGGTGTCGCGCGCGACGACCTTCCCGACGGGGGCGCCTGGTTGTACGCCGAGACCGTGCGCGCCATCCACGAGCTCAACCTCGGCACCGGCGTGGAGAACCTGATCCCCGACTTCAACGGCAAGCCCGACCTGCTGCGCGAGGTCTTCGAGTCGCGCCCCGAGGTGCTGGCCCACAACGTGGAGACGGTCCCGCGGATCTTCAAGCGGATCCGCCCGGCGTTCCGCTACGACCGCTCCCTCGATGTGATCACCCAGGCGCGCGACTTCGGTCTGGTCACCAAGTCCAACCTGATCCTGGGCATGGGTGAGACCCGCGAGGAGATCTCGCAGGCCCTGCGTGACCTGCACGAGGCCGGGTGCGAGCTGATCACCATCACGCAGTACCTGCGCCCCTCGGCCCGGCACCACCCCGTGGAGCGGTGGGTCAAGCCCGAGGAGTTCGTGGAGATGAAGGACGAGGCCGACGAGATCGGCTTCTCGGGGGTCATGTCCGGGCCGCTGGTGCGTTCGTCGTACCGCGCCGGGCGCCTGTACCGTCAGGCAATGGATGCCCGCCAGGGCTCCACCGTCTGATCCGTTCGAGAAGAAACGAGCAGCACCTCCATGGCCAAGGCCCCCAAGGACGTCGACCCCGAGAAGATGAGCCGACGCAAGCAGTTCGCCGAGACCTACAAGATGGCGCGCCGGACCGACACCAAGATCGGTCTCTGGATCGGCGGCGCCTTCGTGCTCGCCGCCGCCGTCGGGTTCGCGGTCTTCTGGCTCCTCCTGCCCGGTGACGGCGCTTTCAGCCTGGTCATGGCCATCGTGGGCGCTCTGTTGATGGGCAGCCTCGCCGCCATGATCATCTTTGGCCGGCGCGCGCAGAAGGCGGCGTACGGCCAGATGGAGGGTCAGCCCGGCGCTGCGGCCGCGGCGCTGCGGATGCTCAAGCGCGGCTGGAAGACCGACCCGGTCATCGCGTTCAACAAACAGCAGGACGTCGTGCACCGCGTCGTCGGCCCGCCCGGCGTCGTGCTGATTGGCGAGGGCAGCCCGCACCGGCTGCGTCAGCTCATGGGAGCCGAGCGGCGCAAGCACGAGCGCGTCGTCTCCGACGTCCCGATCCACGAGGTCGTCTGCGGCAACGCGGAGGGCCAGGTGCCGCTGTCCAAGCTGGCCCGCCACGTGACCAAGCTCGGCCGGCAGGTGAAGCCGGCCCAGATGACCGACATCCTCAACCGGCTCAAGGCCCTGGACGCGAACCGTTCGGCGATCCCGATGCCCAAGGGCCCGGTGCCCACCAGCATGAAGGGCATGCGCTCGAACATGCGCGGCCGCTGAGCCGACCGGTTCAGCCCCGGGCGGTCTGCAGGGTCACGGTCGCGGTGCCGGCCATCAGGTCGTGCAGCCCCCGGCCGTCGGGACGGAAAACGAGCGGCGGGATCACCGCCGCCACCAGGATGCTGCGGGCGAGGGCGCCCAGCAGACCCACCCGACGGCCACTGCCGTCGACGCGGACGACGCGCAACCTGGTCATCAGTTTTCCGAACGAGCCGCCCGACAGCGCGGTGAAGACCGCGGTCTCGAGCACGAAGACGACCAGGGTGAGGATGCCCGGCAGCGCGTCGGGGGCGGTCGACTGGTCGGCGAAGAAGCGGGCCGGGCCCAGCACCACGATGACGACGAAGCTCGACGCAAACCAGTCCACGACCAGGGCGAGCATTCGGCGAGGCCACGACGCGGTCTCCGGGAGGGCGGTCTGACTCACGCCGTCAGGGTAGAGGCCGGCGTCGGCCGCCCAGGGACTGGGCCACCTGTTACGTCGCTGAAACAAAACAGATACGGTCAAGAAACCGCCCGTGCGTAATTTCGGGCGGGTCCGGCGCAGCGCCGCCCCGGACTCTCGACCCGAGACTTTTGTCGGCTGCCGCAGGCTCGCAGCCAAGGAGGACGAACGAATGTTCCAGAACAGCGATGAGCTGCTCAAGTTCATCAAGGACGAGCGCGTCGAGATGGTCGACGTCCGCTTCTGCGACCTGCCCGGCGTCATGCAGCACTTCACGGTCCCCGTGTCGTCGTTCGACCAGTCGGTCTTCGACGACGGCCTGAACTTCGACGGGTCCTCGATCCGCGGCTTCCAGGCCATCCACGAGTCCGACATGTCGCTCTTCCCGGACCCGACCACGGCGTACCTCGACCCGTTCCGGGTCGCCAAGACGCTGGTCGTGAACTTCTTCATCCACGACCCGCTCACCGGTGAGGCCTACTCGCGCGACCCGCGCAACATCGCCCGCAAGGCGATGTCCTACCTCGCCAGCACCGGCGTCGGCGACACGGCGTACTTCGCGCCCGAGGCCGAGTTCTACGTCTTCGACAACGTGAAGTTCGAGACCAAGGCCAACGCCGGGTTCTACGAGATCAACTCCTCGGCCGGCGCCTGGAACACCGGCGACTCGTTCGAGAACGACAACCGCGGCTACAAGGTCAAGTACAAGGGTGGCTACTTCCCGGTGGCCCCCACCGACCACTTCGGCGAGCTGCGCGACGAGATGGTGATCGAGCTGGAGAAGTCCGGCCTGATCGTCGAGCGCGCGCACCACGAGGTCGGCACGGCCGGTCAGGCGGAGATCAACTACCGCTTCGACGAGCTGCTCAAGGCCGCCGACGACGTGATGAAGTTCAAGTACATCATCAAGAACACCGCCTGGCGCAACGGCAAGACCGCGACCTTCATGCCGAAGCCGATCTTCGGTGACAACGGCTCGGGCATGCACGTGCACCAGTCGATCTGGAACGAGGGCAAGCCCCTCTTCTACGACGAGACCGGCTACGGCGGCCTGTCCGACATGGCCCGCTACTACATCGGCGGCATCCTGAAGCATGCCCCGTCGCTGCTGGCCTTCACCAACCCGACGGTGAACTCCTACCACCGCCTGGTGCCCGGCTTCGAGGCCCCGATCTCGCTGGTCTACAGCCAGCGCAACCGCTCGGCCTGCGTGCGC
>JBKJLD010000042.1:0-45707 GCA_046597165.1 Nocardioides sp. | reverse complement strand
TGCCGCCGCTCGGATCAAGGCGGTCGTGACCGGCCGGCCAAAGCACTACTACTCCGTCTACCAGAAGATGATCGTCGGAGGCCGCGAGTTCTCCGACATCTACGACCTCGTCGGCATCCGGGTCCTGGTCGACGAGGATCGTGACTGCTACGCGGTCCTCGGTGTCCTCCACTCACGCTGGAACCCGGTGCTCGGCAGGTTCAAGGACTACGTCGCGATGCCGAAGTTCAACATGTACCAGTCGCTGCACACCACGGTGATCGGACCGCAGGGCAAGCCGGTGGAGCTGCAGATCCGCACCTTCGCGATGCACCGCCGCGCGGAGTACGGCGTCGCGGCGCACTGGAAGTACAAGGAGGACGGCCGCAACGGCGTCGACACCGAGGGCCGCGGCGACCTGGACGACATGACCTGGGTGCGTCAGCTGCTCGACTGGCAGAGCGAGGTCGACGACCCGGGAGAGTTTCTCGAGTCGTTGCGCTTCGAGATCAACCGCGCCGAGGTCTACGTCTTCACGCCCCGCGGCGACGTGATCGCCCTGCCCAACGCCGCCACCCCGGTCGACTTCGCCTACGCCGTGCACACCGAGGTCGGCCACCGCACGATCGGCGCCCGGGTCAACGGTCGGCTGGTGCCGCTCGAGTCGACCCTGGAGAACGGTGACGTCGTCGAGGTCTTCACCTCGAAGTCCCCGACCGCCGGACCGTCGCGAGACTGGCTGACCTTCGTGAAGTCTCCGCGGGCGCGCTCCAAGATCCGCCAGTGGTTCACCAAGGAACGGCGTGAGGAGGCGATCGAGCGGGGCAAGGACCTGATCGCCAAGATGATGCGCAAGGAGGGGCTGCCGCTCAAGAGGCTGATGTCCCACGAGTCGCTGTCCCTGGCCGCGATCCACTTCAAGCAGCCCGACGTCTCCGCGCTCTACGCCGCGGTGGGGGAGGGCAACCTCAGCGCCCAGTCCGTCGTACGTCGGGTCATCGACCTGCACGGCGGCAACGACGGGGCTGCCGAGGACCTGGCCGAGGGTGTCACCATCACCGGCCGCCGTGGTCGCTCGAAGATGCCGTCCGGGGGCGACTCGGGCGTCATCGTCAAGGGGGCCCCGGACATCTGGGTGAAGCTCGCCAAGTGCTGCACCCCAGTGCCTCCCGACGACATCCTCGGCTTCGTCACCAAGGGCGGCGGGGTCTCGGTCCACCGCCAGGACTGCACCAACGCCTCCAGCCTCGAGGCGCAGCCGGAGCGGCTGCTGGAGGTCGAATGGGCGCCGACCGGGACCTCGACGTTCCTGGTCAACATCCAGGTCGAGGCGCTCGACCGCGCCCGGCTGCTCTCCGACATCACCATGGTGCTCTCGGACGCCCACGTGAACATCCTCAGCGCCAGCCTGTCGACGACCCGGGACCGGGTCGCCAAGAGCAGGTTCACCTTCGAAATGGCCGAGGCCAAGCATCTCGACAACGTGCTGCGCGCCGTGCGCGGGGTGCCCGGCGTCTTCGACGCCTACCGCGTCACCCAGTGACCGGGCACTTGGGGGCACTCTGAACGCAGTGACCGGGCACTTGGGGGCACTCTGAATGCGCCGAGAGTGCCTGCAAGTGCCCGCTCAGTGAGCTGAGAGTGTCTGCAAGTGCCCGCTCAGCGACCTGAGAGTGCCGGGAAGTGCCCGGTCAGCCGGAGAACTCCTGGGCGGTCTTGCGTGCCATCTCGAGGAACGCGCGTCGCGAGGCGAGGTTCTCCTCGAGCGTCTTGACCTTGCGCTCGTTGCCGGCGGCCTGAGCCTTCTCGAGGTCGGCCTCGACGTCGGCGATCGCGCTCTCCAGCTTGGTCACCATGTCGTCGGCGCGCGCGGACTTCTCGGGGTCCGACTTGCGCCACTGCTCGTCCTCGACACCGCGGATGGCCTGCTCGACCTTGCGGATCCGGGCCTCCAGCTCCTTCATCCGTTCGCGGGGGACCTTGCCGGCCGCGTCCCAGCGCTCGGCCAGGTCCCGGAAGGCCTTCTTGGCAGCGTCGAGGTCCGTGACGGGCAAGAGGGCCTCGGCCTCGACCAGCAGTTGGTCCTTGACCTCCGCGTTGGCGGCGTACTCCTGGTCCTCGGCCGCGGCCGCCGCGTCACGGGCACCGAAGAAGGCGTCCTGGGCGCCCCGGAACCGCTTCCACAGGGCGTCGTCGACCGCCCGCTGGGCAGGACCGGCGGCCTTCCACTCGCGCATCAGGTCGCGGTAGCGACCCGCGGTCGGGCCCCACTCGGTGGATTCGGCCAGCGTCTCCGCCTCGGTGGCCAGCCGTTCCTTGACGGCCCGGGCGCCGTCTCGCTTCTCGTGCTCCTCGGCGAAGTGCGACTTGCGGCGCCTGGTGTAGGCCGTGCGGGCCGTCGAGAAGCGGCGCCACAGGGCGTCGTCGGAGGAGCGGTCGATCCGGGGGAGCACCTTCCACTGGTCGAGCAGCTCGCGCAGGCGGTTGGCGCCGTTGCGCCAGTCGTTGCTCTCGGCCAGCTTCTCGGCCTCCGCGACGATCGTCTCCTTCGCTGCCCGTGACTCGGCCGAGCGCTGCGCCTTCTCGACCTTGCGCGCCTCGCGCTGGGTGTCGATGACCGGGGTGAGCGCCTCGAGACGGTTGGCCAGCGAGGCGAGGTCGCCGACCGCGTTGGCGTCGGTGACCTGTGCGGTGACGGTCTTCACCGACTCGACTGCCTCCTCCGGCGAGAGGACCCCGGACTTGATGCGCTGCTCGAGCAGATCGACCTCGAAAGCCATCGCCGCGTACCGCTCGGTGAAGAACTTCAGCGCCTCCTCGGGGCTCCCCTCGGGGTACTGACCCACGGAGCGTTCGCCCGCGTCGGTCTTCACGTAGACGGTGCCGTCGTCGTCGACGCGACCCCACTGGTGGCTCGTCACAGGTGTTCCTCTTCACTCGGCTTGCAAGAACGCAAGGCCATGCTAACCATCGCGGCGGACCCCCATGGGACCACCCGCGTGTCCCGGCGCTGCCACCCGGAGGGCCGGTGGACCCTGCCGGAGGGGTCGGCCGGCCCTCACCGCAGGAACCGAACGGCCCTATGTTCGAAAGGTGGAACCGGTTTTCTCCATCTCTTGAGAGGGGGCCGTGATGAACGGCCTACGTCGCGGCGCGCTCTGCCTGGCAGGAACCGTCGCACTTCTGGGACTGTCCACTCTCGGGACAGGGGCGGTCCGTGCGGCAGAGTCTCCGGCGCCGGAGACCCCGCTCGAGCGCGTCAATGCGTTCGTGCAGCCCAGCATCGTCTACCTGCAGCAGGACTGGACGGGCTACGTCTTCGACAAGAGCAACAAGCAGTACCTCAACGGCGGCCAACCGTTCCAGCTGTCCTTCCAGTGCACCGGCTTCGTGGTGAACCCCGACGGCTACATCGCCACGGCGGGGCACTGCGTGGACCAGGGGACCGCCTTCGCCAACTTCTACGCCACGGCGGCCCAGTGGGCCATCGACAACGGCTACTACGTGAGCGACACGCTCACGGTGGACGACATCGTGGGCTTCCAGGACTACCGGGTGGAGACGCTGACCCAGAACAACCGCGCCGACCTGGTGATCAGCGTGGGGTGGGGCGCCGCCGCCTCCGGCATCGAGACCACACAGGTACGCCGGGCCCGCGTCGTGGGCACCCAGAAGCCGGACGCCGGCGACGTGGCGTTGCTCAAGGTCCAGGCCACCGACCTCAACGCGCTCAGCCTGTCTGACGAGGAGATCGGCGTCGGGACCTCGGTGGTCTCGATCGGCTACCCCGTCTCGGTCGACACCGTGACAGACCCCGATCTCACGCCCAGCTTCAAGGACGGTTCGATCAGTTCGGTCAAGACCGTGCAGGGCGGGTTGCTCACTGTCTACGAGATCTCGGCCGCCGTCTCCGGGGGGATGAGCGGGGGACCCACCGTCAACCTCGACGGCGAGGTCGTCGGGGTCAACAGCTTCGGCATCAGCGGTGAGACTCAGCCGTTCAACTTCGTGCGGCCCTCCGACCAGCTCACCGAGCTGCTCGCCTCGTCGGGCGTGGAGAACGTGGTCAGCGAGACCACCCAGACCTACCGGGACGGACTGACGGCGTACTGGGACGGCGACAAGGCCGGTGCCGTCACGAAGCTGTCGGCCGTCGCCGAGGCCCAACCCTCCAACCAGCTCGCCGCCGAGTACCTGGCCAAGGCCAAGGCGCTACCTGACCCGCCCAAGAGCGCCTCCGCCGCGGACAACGGCAGCGCAACCACAGTCGTGGCGGCGCTTCTCGTCCTCGGAGGCGTGGGTGCAGGAGTCGTGCTCGTGATCGTGCTCCTCGCCCGTCGGTCCCGCGGTCGGGTCACCTTGTCCGCAGCCGCCGGACACCCGACGCCCGCGCTCGGTGCCGGGCCGGTTCCCGCCCAGGTGATCCGGCCGCTGCCCGGGCCGGTGCCCAGCCCGCCGGCCGGACCCGCGCCGTCGGGCCCCCAGGGGGCAGAACAGACCTCCACCGAACCCGGCATCGTCATGACGCCCAAGTTCTGCGGCAGTTGCGGTGCCCACAGCCACCCGGGCGAGAAGTTCTGCGAGGAGTGCGGGAAGCCGCTGCTCCACTGACCAGCCGATGCGACGACACCCCCGTGCGGTCGATAGTGTGCGGGGGTGTTGATTGCCGGTTTTCCCGCGGGTCCCTGGGGCACCAACTGTTACGTCGCCGCCACCGGCCCGGGCAGTGAGTGCGTCGTCATCGACCCCGGAAAGGACGCCGCCGTCGGCGTCGACCAGGTGGTGCGCGAGCACCGGCTCAAGCCCGTCGCCGTGCTCGTGACTCACGGCCACGTCGACCACATGTGGTCTGTGGCCCCGGTCGCCGGGACGTACGACGCCACCGCCTGGATCCACCCCAGGGACCGCCACCTGCTCGCGGACCCGATGGCCGGCATGTCGCGCGAGACCACCCAGATGCTGCTGGGCGGCGACTACAGCTGGGCCGAGCCCGACGACGTGCGAGAGCTGGCCGACCTCCAGGAACTCGACCTGGCCGGGCTGCGCTTCGTCATCGACCACACCCCGGGTCACACCGCGGGCTCGGTCACCTTCCGCACGCCGTACGACGAGCAGGACGTCTCCGAGCTGATGTTCTCGGGCGACCTGCTCTTCGCCGGCTCGATCGGGCGCACCGACCTGCCCGGCGGTGACCATCCCACGATGCTGCGCAGCCTCACCGACAAGGTGCTTCCGCTCGCCGACGACATCGTGGTCCTTCCCGGCCACGGTGAGCAGACGTCCATCGGTCGCGAGCGCGCGACCAACCCCTTCCTGCTGGACCTGATCGCCGACGGCTCCGCAGGCCGAGTCACCCGAGGTCTCTGAGCATGGCCAAGACTGCCCCCGTCCGCCCGCTGAGCGGGTTCCCCGAGCTGTTGCCCGGACCTCGCTCGGTGGAGTCCGCGGTGCTGGCCACCCTGGCGAGGACCTTCGAGCTGCACGGCTTCGCCAACATCGAGACGCGTGCCGTCGAGCCGATGGACCAGTTGCTCCGCAAGGGCGACACCTCCAAAGAGGTCTACGTGCTGCGCCGGCTGCAGGACGCGGACAGCGGCAATGACTCGGGGGTGGGGCTTCACTTCGACCTCACCGTTCCCTTCGCGCGCTACGTGCTGGAGAACGCCGGCAAGCTGGAGTTCCCGTTCCGTCGCTACCAGATCCAGAAGGCCTGGCGAGGCGAGCGACCCCAGGACGGCCGCTACCGAGAGTTCACCCAGGCCGACATCGACATCGTAGGCCGTGACGAACTGCCCTTCCACCACGACGTCGAGATCGCGAAGGTGATGCTCGACGCCCTGTCGAGGCTCGACTTCCTGCCGCCCTTCCGGCTCCAGGTGAACAACCGCAAACTGATCCAGGGGTTCTACACCGGCCTGGGCGCCGATGACGTCGACGAGGTGATGCGGGTCGTCGACAAGCTCGACAAGATGCCTGCTGATGCCGTGCGCGCGCTGCTCGTCGACGAGGTCGGCCTCTCCGGCGGCCAGGCCGACCAGTGCCTTCGGCTCGCCGAGATCAGCACCTCCGACGACGGCTTCGTGGCGCAGGTCCGGGCCCTCGGTGTGAGTCACCCGCTGCTCGACGAGGGACTGGCCGAGCTGGCCGAGCTGATGCGTGCCTGCGCGCCGCTGGTCTCGGAACGGGTCTCGGTGGTGGCCGACCTGAAGATCGCCCGTGGCCTCGACTACTACACCGGCACCGTCTTCGAGACCCGGCTCGAAGGCAGCGAGGGGCTCGGCTCGATCTGCTCGGGAGGCCGCTACGACGCGCTCGCGAGCGACGGTCGCACGACGTACCCCGGCGTCGGCATCTCGCTCGGCGTCAGCCGGCTTCTCGTGCCGCTGCTCAACCGGGGCGTGCTCACTGCGAGCCGCTCCGTGCCCAGCGCCGTGCTGGTGGCCCTCGTCGACGAGGAGTCCCGGGCGGCGAGCGAGGCGATCGCCGATGCCCTGCGCAGCCACGGCGTGCCCTGCGAGGTGGCCGCCAGCGCCGCGAAGTTCGGCAAGCAGATCAGATACGCCGAGCGCCGCGGCATCCCCTACGTGTGGTTCACCAACGCCGACGGTGGCCACGAGGTCAAGGACATCCGCAGCGGCGCCCAGGTGGCCGCCGACCCGCACGCCTGGATCCCCCCGACCGAAGACCTGCGACCCACCGTGGTCGCGACCGCAATGACCGAGGAGCAAGACCTGTGATCCGCACCCATGACGCCGGCGCCCTGCGCGCCGAGCACGTCGACCAGACCGTCACCCTCGCCGGCTGGGTGGCGAGGCGACGCGATCACGGCGGAGTTGCGTTCCTCGACCTGCGCGAGGCCAGTGGGCTCGTCCAGGTCGTCGTCCGAGACGAGGAGGTGGCCCATTCCCTGCGCAGCGAGTTCTGCATCAAGGTCACCGGCACCGTCTCGATGCGCCCCCCGGGCAACGCGAACCCCAACCTGCCCTCCGGCGAGATCGAGGTCATCGCCGCGCCAGGATCGGACGGAGTCGAGGTTCTTTCGACATCGGCCCCGTTGCCGTTCCCGATCGACGACCACATCGACGTGGGGGAGGAGGCTCGGCTCAAGCACCGCTACCTCGACCTGCGCCGCTCCGGCCCCAATGCAGCGCTTCGCCTGCGCAGCAAGGTCAACAAGGCTGCCCGGGACGTGCTCGACCGCCACGACTTCGTCGAGATCGAGACTCCGACCCTGACCAGGTCCACCCCCGAGGGTGCGCGCGACTTCCTGGTCCCGGCCCGGCTCCAGCCCGGCAGCTGGTACGCCCTGCCTCAGAGCCCCCAGCTCTTCAAGCAGCTGCTGATGGTCGCGGGCATGGAGCGTTACTACCAGATCGCGCGCTGCTATCGCGACGAGGACTTCCGCGCCGACCGCCAGCCGGAGTTCACCCAGCTTGACATCGAGATGAGCTTCGTCGAGCAGGAGGACGTCATCGCGCTGATGGAGGACGTCCTCTCCGCGATGTGGCAGCTCGTCGACGTCGAGATCCCGCGCCCGATCCCGCGGATGACCTACGCCGACGCGATGGCCCGTTTCGGCTCCGACAAGCCCGACCTCCGGATGGGCAACGAGCTCGTCGAGTGCACGACGTACTTCTCCGAGACGCCCTTCCGTGTCTTCCAGGCGGAATATGTCGGTGCGGTCGTCATGCCCGGCGGAGCGAGCCAGCCCCGCAAGCAGCTCGATGCCTGGCAGGAGTGGGCCAAGCAGCGCGGCGCAAAGGGGCTGGCCTACGTGCTCGTCCAGGAGGACGGCGAGCTCGGCGGTCCCGTCGCCAAGAACCTCTCTGACACGGAGAAGGCCAGCCTGGCCGCGCACGTGGGTGCCGAGCGGGGTGACTGCATCTTCTTCGCCGCCGGAACGACCAAGTCGAGCCGGGCGCTGCTCGGTGCCGCACGCCTCGAGATCGGCCGTCGCTGCGGCCTCATCGACGAGGAGACCTTCGCCTTCACCTGGGTCGTCGACGCGCCCATGTTCGAGCCGGCCTCCGACGCGGTGGCCAGCGGCGACGTCGCGGTCGGCGCCGGCGCCTGGACGGCGGTGCACCACGCCTTCACCGGCCCCAAGCCCGAGTTCGCCGAGACGTTCGACACCGACCCCGGCAGCGCGCTCGCCTACGCCTACGACATCGTCTGCAACGGCAACGAGTTGGGCGGGGGCTCCATCCGGATCCACCGTGAGGACGTGCAGAAGCGGGTCTTCGCCGTGATGGGGCTGAGCGAGGAGGAGGCCGACGAGAAGTTCGGCTTCCTGCTCGACGCCTTCAAGTTCGGCGCCCCGCCGCACGGCGGGATCGCGGTCGGCATGGACCGGATCTGCGCCCTGCTGGCGCGCACCGACTCGATCCGGGACGTGATCGCCTTCCCGAAGTCCGGCGGCGGCTTCGACCCGCTCACCGCAGCCCCTGCGCCGATCACGGCCGCGCAGCGCAAGGAAGCTGGTGTGGATGCCCTGGCCGTGAAGGAAGTGCCCCCACAGGGCTGAACAACAGGACAATTGCAGGTCGAGGGGTCGAGACCAGATCGTTACGCGCAGGTGATCGCGGGTGATGTCTGTGTCACATAGAGTCACCCATCGGCGCGCACAGGCGCGGACCGGGAAACGCCCGGTCTCGATGACGATGGGGAGAGCATGTCGGCACAGACGGCCGGACCCGAGATCGTGGGTCAGCTGGGCGACGAGCCGCCTCCGGCGGAGCCCAACCGCAAGAACCCGAAGGCCATCACCGGCAAGTCGCCGATGCGGATCGCGATGGGGCGCCTCGCCCGCGACAAGATCGCGATGATCTGCCTCGCGGTGGTCTTCTTCTTCATCATCATCGCGGTCTTCGCGGGCCCGATCTGCTCGATCTTCGGCGTCACCACCGACACGGTCCTGCCGTCCCAGTTCCTGGGTCGTGACGGCCTGCCGCTCAAGGGCCCGCCGCACTTCGGCTTCGACCCTGCGCACCCGTTCGGTATCGCGCCGCAGTCCGCGACCGACAACCTGGCCTACTGGGTGTACGGCGCGCGCACCTCGCTGGAGATCTCGGCCACAGCGACGCTCATCGCGTCCCTCTTCGGCATCGTGATGGGTCTGGTCGCCGGCTACCTCGGGGGCATCGTCGACAAGGCGATCTCGTTCCTGATCGACCTCTACCTCACGATCCCGTTCCTGCTGGCCGCCCTGGTGATCGCCCCGATCATCAACCAGCGATTCGCCGCGAGCGACAACTATCCCCGCATCCAGTTCTGGGCGCTGATCGCGGTGCTCGCGGGCTTCGGCTGGATGGGCATCGCCCGGCTGATCCGCGGCGAGGTGCTCTCCTTGCGAGAGCGCGAGTTCGTCCTGGCCGCCCGGGTTCTGGGCATGCCGACCCGGCGGATCCTGGTCAAGGAACTGCTGCCGAACCTCGCAGCGCCGATCGTGATCAGCATCTCGCTGATGCTCCCGGCGTTCGTGGCGACCGAGGCGGGCCTCGCCTACCTGGGCATCGGCGTGACCTCGGGCATCTCCTGGGGCCAGACGATCAGCACGGCCACCAAGTACTTCGAGGGCTACAAACTCTATCTCTGGGAGCCCATGATCGGCATCGTCGCGCTGGTCCTGGCTCTCAACCTCCTGGGTGATGCGGTGCGTGACGCACTCGATCCCAAGACCCGTCGCTGACGGGCACACACACGTCGCCCTGGATTCTCCTCCAGGGCGCGAACTCAGAAAGAAAGGCTGGACTATGAGACGGAGCAAGCCACTGGCGGTTGTCGCCGGTGCCGCGTTGTTCGCTCTTGCCGCGTGTGGCGGCTCGGGCAGCAGCAAAGATCCCAGTTCCAACAGCACCTACTCCCAGGCCCCCGAGGTCGGCAAGGACAGTGCCCGTCAGGCTCCTGCCGCCGAGGTGGCGGACGCCCAGTCGGGTGGGACCATCACGGTCTACCTGCCCGGTGACCCGGGTCCGGACTCGATGGACCCGACCGACGGTTGGTCCGTGACGGGCAACTCGATTCAGCAGGCTCTGACGAGCCGGTCGCTCACGCAGTACGCGCGTGACCCGAAGACGGGCGAGATGACTCTCGTTCCCGACCTCGCGACCGACCTCGGCACGCCGAACGCCGACTTCACGGAGTGGAAGTTCACGATCCGGGACGACGCCAAGTGGGAGGACGGCTCGCCCGTCACGCCGGAGGAGATCGCGTGGGGCATCACCCGCTCGATGGACTCCGCCACCTTCCCCGCGGGCCCCGGCACCGAGTACTCCCAGACCTACTTCCTTGACGCGGGCAAGTACAACGGCCCGTACACCGACAAGGGCAAGAAGTGGGACGGCGTCTCCGTCGACGGTCAGACGCTGACCATCAAGATGGCCAAGCCCTTCACCGACATGGACTACTGGGGCGCCTTCATGGCGATGGGCCCCGTCCCGCTCGGCAAGGCCAGCCAGCCGCCGGACTACGGTCAGCACATCATGTCCAACGGCCCCTACAAGGTGGAGACCTACCGCCCGAACGAGGAGCTCGTGCTGGTCAAGAACGACCAGTGGGACCCGAACACGGACCCGGCGCGTCACCAGTACGCCGACAAGTGGGTCTTCAAGTTCAACCAGGACCAGGCCAAGGTCGACCAGATCATGCTGAGCGACAACACGGAGTCGCAGACTTCGATGTCGACGGCCCTGGGCTCGAACAACTACGACCGTGCGAGCACCGAGCTCGGTGACCGCGTGGTCCAGCAGTCGGCCCAGTGCACCAGCTTCCTGTCGCCCGACTACACCAAGATCACCGACATCAATGTCCGTAAGGCGATCGCGTACGCGTACCCCTACACCGACATCTGGCTGGCGACTGGTGAGGTCCCGGGTGTCACCCGGGTTCCCGCGAACTCGATCATGCCTCCCGGCATGGCCGGCAAGCACGACTACTTCGCGGACGGTGAGCAGTTCACCTACAACCCGGACAAGGCCAAGGAGCTCTTGAAGACGGCGGGCTACGCGCCCGGCGAGTTCAAGCTCACCATGGTCTACTACGAGGCAGACCCGCTGGCCGTCGCCGGCCAGAAGGTCCTCGTCAAGGGCATGGAGGAGGCGGGCTTCTCCGTCAAGGGCATCCCGGTCCAGGACTCGCCGTACAACATCTGGTTGAACCCTGATGACAAGATCAACAAGACGCTCAACCTGCGTGGCGTCAACTGGTGCTCGGACTGGCCCTCGGGTCTGACGATGGTCCCGCCGCTCACGAAGACCGGTGCTGTCTACAACACCGAGTTCTTCTCGGAGCCGTCGATCGACGCTCAGATGAAGACCATCACCGAGATGCCGCTCGAGAAGCAGGCTGACGCCTGGGGTGCGCTGGACGAGGAGATCGGGACCAAGTACTTCCCGATCATCCCCACCGCGTTCCGCAACGAGCTGTTCGTGTTCGGGTCCAAGATCGGCAACGGGGTTGGTGACGGCGAAATCGCCGCCCCCGACTACAAGGACCTGTTCGTGATGCAGTGATCGACTCTCCTGAGTTGATCTAGTTCCAACCTGCCGGGTGGGGGCTCCCAGAAGATCGGGGGCCCCCACCTGCCAGCCCACGGTTTGTCTAGCCGGAGAGAGCCCCCGATGTTTGCCTATGTCGTCAAGCGTGTGCTTGCCGGTGCGGTGGTGGTCGTCCTTGTGTCCATGGCGATCTTCATCCTGTTCTGGTACGGCCCCTCGAGCCCCGCGCAACCGATCTGCGACCGCGAGACGAGCAACCGCTGCAGCCCGGTGAAGCTCGCCCGGTTCGAGCACTCGCTCGGTTACGACAACCCGATCTACGTCGAGTACGGCAAGTTCGCCAAGGGCGTCTTCGTCGGTCGCCAGATCGAGATCTTCCCCACGACCTACGACTGCCCGGCCCCGTGCCTGGGCTACTCCTACCGCACCAAGGTTCCGGTGTGGAAGGAGATGAAGTCGCGCCTGCCCGCGACGCTGTCGGTGGCGATGGGAGGTGCCTTCCTCTACCTTGCCTTCGGGGTGCCCATCGGGGTGGCCGCCGCGCGAAGACGCGGAACCGTCGCCGACAAGGCACTGGTGTCCAGCTTCCTGTTCCTCAGCTCGATCCCGTACTACCTCTTCGCCCTGTTGACCTGGCTCTACCTGACGGTGATCTACGAAGTGCCGTTCTTCAGCGACACGGGGTACTTCCCGATCTCCGACAATCCCGCCAAGTGGTTCTCCGGGCTGTTGCTGGCCTGGGTGGCGCTGGGGATCTTCGGGTGCACGCAGTACACGCGCTATGCCCGAGGGGCCATGGTCGAGGCGCTGAGCGAGGACTACATCCGCACCGCCAAGGCCAAGGGACTCCCGCCTCGCACCGTCGTCTACAAGCACGGGCTGCGGGCGGCACTGGTGCCGATCGTGACCATTTTCGGTATCGACTTCGGCAGCCTGCTCGCGGGTACGATCTTCACCGAGCGAATCTTCGAGATCAACGGCATCGGCTTCTGGAGCCTGCAGGCCGTCTATGCACGTGACCTTCCCGTGGTCGCTGCCACCGCTCTCTTCAGCGCCGTCGTCCTGATCATCAGCAACATCCTGGTCGACGTCATCTACAGTTTCCTGGATCCGAGGGTGAGGCTTTCGTGACCGAGCAGACAAGCACCGACGCCCACACCCTGGGGCCAGGTGCCGACTCCGCCGACCCGTACCTCGTGGTCGAGGACCTGACGGTTCGGTTCCCGACCGAGGACGGATTCGTGACTGCGGTCTCCGAGCTGAGCTACTCCGTGGAGTTGGGCAAGACGCTCGGCATCGTGGGCGAGTCGGGCTCCGGCAAGTCGGTCTCGAGCATGGCCATCCTGGGCCTGCACGACGCGAAGTCGAGCAGGATCACCGGCTCGATCCGCGTCGGCGGCACCGAGGTCGTGGGTCTGAGCGAGCCGCGGATGCGCAAGCTACGTGGCAACCAGGTTGCCATGATCTTCCAGGACGCCCTGGCTGCGCTGCACCCCTTCTACAAGATCGGGCCGCAGTTGGCTGAGGCCTATCTGGTGCACCACCCGAAGGCGACCAAGCGCGACGCACGCCGCAAGTCGATCGAGATGCTCGACCGCGTGGGCATCCCTCAGCCGGATCGCCGCGTCGACGACTTCCCGCACCAGTTCTCCGGTGGGATGCGGCAGCGCGCCATGATCGCGATGGGGCTCATCAACGACCCCTCGCTCCTGATCGCCGACGAGCCGACGACGGCCCTCGACGTCACCGTTCAGGCGCAGATCCTCGACCTGCTCCAGGACCTGCAGAAGGAGTTCAACTCGGCCGTCATCATCATCACCCACGACCTCGGCGTCATTGCCGAGATGGCCGACGAGGTCCTGGTCATGTACGCCGGACGCGCGGTCGAGTACGGCAGCTGCAAGGAACTGCTGACGCACCCCGAGATGCCCTACACCTGGGGTCTGCTCTCGAGCGTTCCGGATGTCAAGGCGGACACGAACGCACGCCTGATCCCGATCCCGGGCAACCCGCCGAGCCTGCTCAACCTGCCGAGCGGTTGTTCCTTCCACCCTCGCTGCGTCCACGCCGACAAGGTGCCGGCCGACCTGTGCGCGACCGAGCTGCCCCAGCTGCTGCCCGGCTCGCGCGGCGGTGTCCACCTCAAGCGCTGCCACCTGGCCAACCCCGATGCCGTCTACCAGGCCGAGGTGCTCCCGGAGATCGCACCCACGCTGGTCGAGGAGAACAACTGATGTCAGACGTGAGTGTCGACGAGTCCGGCGAGCGCGGTGCGAAGGGCGAGCGCAAGCACAAGCCGTCCTTCGCCGAGATGAAGCAGCAGGCGCACATGCCGGCGCAGCTCAACCCGGATGCCAAGCCCGTGCTCGAGGTCGAGAACCTCAAGATGTACTTCCCGGTGAAGTCCGCGGGCCTGCTGCGCCGCACGATCGGTCAGGTCCAGGCGGTCGACGGGATCTCGTTCGCGGTCCCCTCCGGCGGTTCGTTGGGTCTGGTGGGGGAGTCCGGGTGCGGCAAGTCCACGACCGGTCGACTGATCACCCGGCTCTACACCCCCACCGGCGGCTCGATGCGCTTCGGGGAGACCGGTCAGGACATCGCCACCATGAGCAACCGGCAGCTCAAGCCGCTGCGGCGCAACGTGCAGATGATCTTCCAGGACCCCTACACCTCGCTCAACCCGCGGCACACCGTGGGCGCGATCGTTGGTGCTCCGCTGTCTGTCCACAAGGTGGTGCCGAAGAAGGAGATCCTGCCGCGAGTCCAGGAGATCCTGGAGGTGGTGGGTCTCAACCCCGAGCACTACAACCGCTACCCGAACGAGTTCTCCGGTGGCCAGCGCCAACGAATCGGCATCGCCCGGGCACTCACGCTGAACCCCAAGCTCCTGGTCGCTGACGAGCCCGTCTCCGCGCTCGACGTCTCGATCCAGGCGCAGGTGGTCAACCTGCTGCGTGACCTGCAGCGAGAGTTCGACATCGGGTTCTTGTTCATCGCCCACGACCTCGCGATCGTGCGGCACTTCTGCCCCGAGGTGGCGGTGATGTACCTCGGCAAGATCGTCGAGATCGGCACCCGCGAGACCATCTATGGCCACGCCCACCACCCCTACACCCAGGCCCTGCTCTCCGCGGTGCCCGACGTGAAGCAGGCGGCCATCGGTGGCCGGCGCGAGCGGATCCAGCTCGAGGGCGACGTCCCGAGCCCGATCAACCCGCCGTCGGGCTGCCGGTTCCGCACTCGCTGCTCGCTGGCGCAGGAGATCTGTGCCAAGGTCGAGCCGCCGCTGCTCCAGATCGGACCCCGCCACAAGGTCGCCTGTCACTTCCCGGGCGAGCTCGGCCACCACCCGCAGGTCGCGGTGACCACGGGGCTGCTGGGGGTCGACCGCCAGGGCAGTCCGACCTCGGGGGCCACGGCAACCGAGATCGGCACCGGGCCCACCTTCGCCGACACCTGGTTCGACATCAAGACGCAGACGATGGTCTCGGCCTGAGCGGTCGTTGGTACCGGTCGCCGTCGCGGGGGCGCGACGGCTTACGGTGACGGGTGTGGAGGGACTCTTCGACGCCGTGCCCGGCCAGGACGTGCGCCCGGGGCTGCCCCCCGGCGGGGGCTCCCTGGGCGCCAACACCCACGCGTCAGCGCCGCTGGCGGTGCGGATGCGGCCGCGCACGCTCGACGAGCTGGTCGGGCAGGCGCAGCTGCGGGCGCCGGGTGCCCCGTTGCGTCGTCTGATCGAGGGCGACCAGTCGATGTCGCTGCTGCTGTGGGGCCCTCCGGGCACGGGCAAGACGACCATCGCCTCGATCGTCAGCCAGCAGACTGACCGGCGCTTCGTCGAGGTCTCAGCGGTGTCCGCCGGGGTCAAGGAGGTCAGAGCCGCGATCGACGGGGCCAGGGCACAGTTGGTGGGCAGCGGTCGAGAGACAGTGCTCTTCGTGGACGAGGTGCACCGGTTCAGCAAGGCTCAGCAGGATGCCCTGCTACCTGGCGTCGAGAACCGTTGGGTGACCCTGATCGCGGCCACGACCGAGAACCCGTTCTTCTCGGTCATCTCGCCGCTGCTCTCGCGCAGCCTGCTGCTGCGCCTCGAGCCGCTGACGGACGGCGACGTGCGGGCCGTGCTGGCTCAGGCGCTGAGCGACGAGCGGGGGCTCGGGGGACGTTTCACCCTGGAGCCCGAGGCGCTGGACCACCTGGTCCGTCTGGCAGCCGGGGATGCCCGACGCTCGTTGACCTACCTCGAGGCGGCCGCCGGGGCGGCGACCTCACGGGGCCTCGACGTGGTTGACCTGGCCACCACCGAGACCGCGGTCGACCAGGCGGCCGTCCGCTACGACCGCCAGGGTGACCAGCACTACGACGTCACCAGCGCCTTCATCAAGTCGGTGCGCGGCTCCGACGCGGACGCTGCCCTGCACTACCTGGCCAGGATGATCCAGGCCGGCGAGGACCCCCGCTTCATCGCCCGCCGCCTGGTGATCCTCGCGAGCGAGGACATCGGCCTGGCCGACCCGACCGCCCTGACCACTGCGATCGCCGCTGCCCAGGCTGTGCAGCTGATCGGGATGCCCGAAGCCGGGCTCAACCTCGCCCAGGCGACCATCGCCCTGGCGGTGGCCCCCAAGTCCAACGCCGTCACGCTGGCCATCGGTGCGGCCACGGCTGACGTGCGCGCCGGCAAGATCGGTCCGGTGCCGGCCCATCTGCGCGATGCCCACTACGGGGGCGCCAAGAAGCTCGGCCACGGTCAGGCCTACAAGTACAGCCACGACGAGCCGTTCGGCATCGCTGCGCAGCAGTACGCCCCTGACGTCATCGCCGATGCCGAGTACTACCACCCGACGGCCCTGGGTGCCGAGGCCGCCATCAAGGACCGTTGGGAGCGGGTCCGGGCCTTGATCCGCGGGTCCCGGGGCGGTCGGGGCTCGCGATAGGGTCGGTCACTGTGATGCAGGAGTGGATGGTGCCCGTCGCCGTCGGTGCGCTGGCCCTGCTCGTGCTGGTCCTTGCCGTCGCGCTCCTCCTCGGCCGCGCGCGGACCGGTCGCGAGCTGGCGGCAGCTCGTGCCGAGGCGGTGACGTTGCGCGCCCAGGTGGCGGAGATCGATCGGCGCGTGAGCCGGTCCGCCTCGCCCGCGGCTGCCTCCGACCTCGCCGACTACGTCATCACCCACGTGGGCGAGGATCTCCGCGTCCCGCGCCCAACCCACCTCGACCCGGCCGCCGAGGTCGCCCGCATCGAGCCGGCACTCTTCGCCGATCTGGTGCTGCGCGAGACCGTGGTTCGCGCTGCCTCGCTGGCCCACGGAATCCGCGTCGCGCTCGCCCCCGAGACCCGCAACCGGATCCGCTTCGAGGTGCGCCGCGAGATCCGCCGGGCGCGCAAGCAGCGCCGAGTCCAGCTCAAGGCGGCCCGCCGAGACCTGGGGATGCGCCAGCGCACCTCGCTCGCCGACGGGGAGAACGTGGCATGAGCGCGCCGGACTCGAGGGCCCGATGAGGCGCGGTTTCTGGTTCGTGGCCGGCGCCGGGGCCGGCGTCTACGCCATGGTCCGTGGCCGGCGCGCCGCCGAGGTGCTCACCGTCGACGGGCTGCGCGACCGCTGGAGCGGGGTCGCCCTCGGAGCCCGGATGCTGCGCGACGAGGTGGCCCAGGGCAGCGCCGAGAAGGAAACCGAGTTGCGCGAGCGCTACGGTCTGACGCCTCATGGAGTGGCAGAGATCGGAGCCGGGCGACACCGTGCCCCGCTCGCTCCCGACATGGCCCCCACCACCGAGGGCTCGACCGGCACCCCGGCAGGCCACCCGAACGACCCCGACGAGGAAGGCACCACCTGATGGACACCGCGGAGATCCGGCGGAGGTTCGTGGCTCACTTCGAGCGCTACGGACACCAGGCGGTGCCCTCGGCATCCCTGCTCCTCGACGACCCGAACCTGCTGTTCGTCAACGCCGGGATGGTGCCGTTCAGGCCCTACTTCCTCGGCCACGAGACGCCGCCGTACGACCGGGCGGTGTCGGTTCAGAAGTGCGTACGGACGCCGGACATCGAGGATGTCGGCCGGACCACGCGGCACGGCACCTTCTTCGAGATGTGCGGCAACTTCTCCTTCGGGGACTACTTCAAGCTGGAGGCCATCGAGTTCGCGTGGGAGCTCATCACGAGCCCGGTCTCGGACGGAGGTTTCGGTTTCCCGGAGGACAAGCTCTACCCGAGCGTCTATGTGGACGACGAAGAAGCCGTCGCGCTCTGGCGCAAGGTCACCGGCCTTCCCGACGACCGGATCGCGCGCCTGGGCAAGGCGGAGAACTACTGGTCGATGGGGGTTCCCGGCCCGGGTGGACCGGCGTCCGAGATCCTGATCGACCGCGGACCGGCGTACGGCGCCGACGGTGACTTCTCGGCCGAGGACCGCTACCTGGAGTTCTGGAACCTGGTCTTCATGCAGGACGAGCTCAGCGCTGTTCGCAGCAAGGTGGACTTCGACATCGCGGGGTCGCTGCCGAAGAAGAACATCGACACCGGCATGGGCCTCGAGCGCGTGGCCTTCATGACCCAGGGTGTCGAGAACATGTACGAGATCGACGTGATGTTCCCCGTCATCGAGCGGGCGATGGAGCTGACCGGGCGCCGCTACGGCGCGAACCACGAGGACGACGTCCGGTTCCGGGTCGTGGCCGACCACGTCCGCAGCGCGATGATGCTGATCGGCGACGGGGTCACCCCCGGCAACGAGGCGCGCGGCTACGTCCTGCGCCGGCTGCTGCGCCGGGCCGTCCGGTCGATGCGTCTCCTGGGCTACGAGGACCGGGCGCTGCCCGAGCTCTTCCCGGTGAGTCGCGACAAGATGGGCGAGACCTACACCGGTCTGCACCAGGACTGGGACCGGATCGCCCAGGTTGCCTACGCCGAGGAGGAGGCGTTCCGCAAGACGCTCCAGGCCGGCACCCAGATCTTCGACCTGGCCGCGCTCGAGGTGAAGCAGGCCGGCCAGAGCCGGCTCTCTGGGCCCAAGGCGTTCGCCCTGCACGACAC
Source organism: Nocardioides sp. (assembly GCA_046597165.1). Lineage (GTDB taxonomy): Bacteria > Actinomycetota > Actinomycetes > Propionibacteriales > Nocardioidaceae > Nocardioides. Next base: position 27,192 of record JBKJLD010000042.1, on the reverse strand, counting down.
CTACGGCTTCCCCATCGACCTCACGCTCGAGATGGCGTCCGAGGCAGGCCTGACGGTCGACGAGCCGGGGTTCCGTGCCCTGATGCTCGAGCAGCGCGAGCGGGCCAAGGCCGACGCCCGCTCCAAGAAGGGCCAGCACGCGGACACCAGCGTGTACCGCGGGATCCTTGATGCGAACGGCCCCACCGACTGGCTGGCATACGAGACCCTGGAGACCGAGTCCACGCCGCTCGCGCTGCTGCGCGGCGGCGCCTCGGCAACCTCGCTCGGCGCCGGGGAGATCGGTGAGCTGGTGCTGGACCGCACCCCGTTCTACGCCGAGTCGGGTGGACAGGTGGCGGACTCCGGCAGCATCGAGTTCGACGGCGGTCGCCTCGAGGTGCTCGACGTGCAGCGACCCGTGCGTGGCCTCGTCGTGCACCAGGTGCGCGTCGTCGACGGTGAGTTCGCCCCGGCCAGCCACGTCGGCAGCCGGCTGCACGCCCGGGTCGACCCGGAGTGGCGCCTCGGCGCCCGCCAGGCGCACTCGGGCACCCACGTGGTGCACGCGGCGCTGCGCGAGGTGCTCGGCCCGACGGCGCTCCAGTCCGGTTCCTACAACCGGCCGGGCTACCTGCGCCTCGACTTCGGCTGGACCACGGGTCTCTCGCCCGAGCAGCTCCACGACCTCGAGCAGGTCTCCAACAACGCACTGCGGGCCGACCTCGCCGTCGGCGCGGAGTACATGACCCTCGCCGACGCCAAGGACTGGGGAGCGATCGCGCTCTTCGGGGAGACGTACGACGCGCAGCTGGTGCGGGTGGTGGAGATCGGCGGCCCCTGGTCGCGCGAGCTCTGCGGCGGCACGCACGTCCAGCACTCCTCCCAGATCGGCACGGTCGTGGTCACCAGCGAGGCCTCGGTCGGCTCGGGCAACCGACGCATCGAGGCCCTGGTCGGGGTCGAGGGGTTCGCCTACCTCGCCCGCGAGCGCGACGTCGTGGCCCAGCTGACCGGGCTCCTCAAGACCCAGCCCGACGACCTCATCGGACGTGTGGGCGACCTCGTCGAGCGGCTCCGCTCGGCCGAGAAGGAGATCGAGAAGGCGCGCGTCTCCCAGGTCCTCGCCGCCGGTGCCAGCCTGGCCGCCGGCGCCGCTGACGTCGGCGGCGTCAACGTCGTGGCCCACCGGGTGGACGGGGCCGCGGGTGGTGACGTCCGCACCCTGGCCCTGGACGTGCGCGGCCGCCTGGCCACCGGCCAGCCGGGGGCAGTTGTCATCATTGGCACCACCGGTTCGGGGCCGGACGCGAAGGTCGCCGTCGTGGCGGCCGTCAACGACGAGGCCCGCTCCCGCGGGGTCAGTGCCAACGACCTGGTGCGTGCCGTGGGACCGTTCGTCGGGGGCAAGGGCGGCGGCAAGGACGACGTCGCCCAGGGTGGCGGCTCGGACACCTCCCGGATCGACGAGGCGCTCGCGGCCGTGACCGTGGCCGTCGCTGGCGCGACGGGCGCCTGAGCGCCGTGCGCTTCGGCGTACGCCTCGGGATCGACCCGGGGGACGCCCGGATCGGCGTCGCGCGCAGCGACCCGTCCGGCTTCCTCGCCAGCCCGGTGGAGACGGTCAAGCGCGGCCGTGGCGACCTGGCCCGGCTCGTGACGCTTCTCGAGGACGCCGAGGCGATCGAGGTGGTCGTCGGGCTGCCCCGCTCGCTGTCGGGGCGCGAAGGCCCTTCGGCACAGAAGGTCCGCCTGTTCGCGACCGAGCTGGCCCGCCGGGTGGCCCCGGTTCCGGTGCGACTGTGCGACGAGCGGCTGACCACGGTCTCGGCGGAGGCTATGCTGCGCGACCGTGGCCACAAGGGTGGCAAACGGCGAGCGGTCGTCGACCAGGCAGCCGCCGTCCTGATCCTGCAGCACGCGCTGGACACCGAGCGGGCCACGGGAACCGCGCCAGGCGAGACCGTCGAGGAGACGCATGAGTGACCAGGTCCTGGACCAGTACGACGGCGAGGAGCCGCCCGCGGTGGGTGGACGTCGCCGCAAGCGACGCGGGTTCAAGAGCTGCCTCGCGGTCCTCGTCGCCCTGGCCGTGGTGGTGGGCGGCTTCTACTTCGTCGTGACCAAGGGCGTCGCGCTGGTCAGGGACCAGTTCGCCTCGGCCCCCGACTTCCCCGGCCCCGGCCACGGGAAGGTCTCCTTCCAGGTCCACGACGGCGACAGCATCGCCCAGATGGGGCGCAACCTGAAGCAGGCCGGCGTCGTCGCCTCGGTGCAGTCGTTCACCGACGCCGCGACCGCCAACCCGGACTCGACCAGCATCCAGGTCGGCTTCTACTCCCTCAAGAAGGAGATGAAGTCCTCCGACGTCGTGACGGTCCTGGTCGACCCGGGCAACATCGTCAAGGACACGGTGACCGTCCCCGAAGGGCTGCGGGTCGCCGACATCGTGGCCCTGCTCGCCGACAAGACCGACTTCTCGAAGAACCAGTTCCAGACGGTGCTGGCCAATCCCGACCAGCTCGGACTGCCCGACTACGCCGGTGGCAATCCGGAGGGCTACCTCTTCCCCTCGACCTACGACTTCGGTCCCGACGCCACCGCCACCTCGATCCTGCAGACGATGGTGGCCCGGTGGCAGCAGGCCGCCGACGACGCCGACCTCGAGGGCGCTGCCTCACGGCTCGGCTACACCCCCGAGCAGCTGATGATCGTGGCCAGCCTCGTCGAGTCCGAGGCGCGCCGCTCCCAGGACCGTGGCAAGGTCGCGCGGGTCATCTACAACCGGCTCGAGGGCAACGAGACCAACCACCTGCTCCAGATCGACGCGTCGGTGAACTACGGCCTGCACCAGCAGCTGGGCGTCGGGCTCACCACCGACCAGCTGGCCCAGGACACGCCGTACAACACCTACACCCGCCCCGGGCTCCCGCCGACGCCGATCGAGGCACCGGGCGACGCGGCGATCGCCGCCGCGACGAACCCGACCGACGGCGGTTGGTACTACTACGTCACGACGAACCTGCGGACCGGCAAGACCAAGTTCGCGGAGACGTACGACGAGTTCCTGGGCTACAAGAGAGAGCTGGAGCAGTACTGCCAGACGTCAGACGCCTGCTGATGGCGGCGCGTCGCTGTGGGGTGCTCGGGGACCCGATCGCGCACTCGCTCTCCCCGGCACTGCACCGCGCGGCGTACGCCGCCCTCGACCTGGACTGGAGCTATGACGCGCACCGGGTCGGGGCCGACGGGCTGGCGGCGTTCCTGGCCGGACTCGACGACACCTGGCGCGGCCTCTCGCTCACCATGCCGCTCAAGCGGAGCGTCCTGGAGATCGGGGTCGAGGTGACGGCCCGGGCGGCGCTGGCCGGTGCCGCCAACACCCTGCTCCTCGAGGGCGGTGTGGCCGTGCTGGCCGACAACACCGACCTGCCGGGTGCGGCCGCCGCAGTCCGGGAGAGGTACGACGGGCCGGTCACTGCGGGGACGATCCTCGGCGGCGGGGCCACGGCCGCCTCGACGGGGCTGGCCCTGTGCGACCTTGGAGCCGCCGAGGTGACCCTGCTGGCCCGCTCGCCCGAGCGTGCGGCCGAGGCCGCGGCTGCGGTGGCGCGCCACCCGTGCGGTCCCCGGGTCGAGGTGGGACTTCTCGCCGACGGTGCGGTGCGCGGCGAGGTGGTCGTCTCGACCATCCCCGCACGGGCCCAGGACCCCGCTCTGGTGGCGCGGTGTGCCCAGGTCCCCGTCGTGTTCGAGGTCGTCTACGACCCGTGGCCAACTCCCATGGCGGCTGCCGTGGGGGAGCGGGTGCTCGTGGGAGGGCTGGACCTGCTGGTCCACCAGGCTGCTCTGCAGTTCGAACTCTTCACGGGGCGCCCGGCGCCTCTCGCTGAAATGCGGGCCGCCGGCGAGGCAGCCCTCGCGACGCGCCGGGACGGGCGATGAGCCCGACCGCGCTCGCGGCGGTCGCAGCGCTCGTCGTCGCCGCGGCCGGCGGCGTGACGGTGCCGCGGCTGATCGCCCGGATCCCCGAGCCCGAGACCGCCGGGCCCGAGACAACCGATGCGGAGCCCAAGGAGACCTACGCCGCCATCGCGGCGCTGCCGGGCCTGGCCTGGCGCTCCGCGCTTGCGGCGGCCGTGGCCGGTGGCCTCGTCGGGTGGGCCCTCGGCGCCGACTGGGCGCTGCTGTTCCTCGTGCCTCTGGTGCCGGTCTCCGTGGCCCTCGCCGTCGTCGACTGGCGGACCCGGCTGCTGCCCACGCGCGTGATCGCCCCGTCGTACGTCGTGCTGGTGGTGCTGGTGCTCGGGTGCTGGCTGATCACGCGCGACACCGACGACCTGGTCCGGGCCGGCTACGGCTGGGCGATGGCCGGTGGGCTCTACTTCGTCCTGTGGTTCATCCATCCGCGGGGGCTCGGCTACGGCGACGTGCGGCTCTCCGGGCTGCTCGGCATCGCGCTGGGCTACCTCGGCTGGGGCCCCCTGCTCGTGGGGGTGTACGCCGGGTTCCTGCTCGGCGGCGTCGGCGGCGGCCTGCTGTCGCTGCTGCGGGTGGTCGAACGCCGGGCCGTGCCCTTCGGTCCATTCATGCTGGTGGGGGCCCTGCTGGGCGTCCTCACCGGCCCCGCCCTCTGGGTCCGTCTCGTCACTGGGTGACCGGCGTCGCGCCAGATCCGACCAATGAAAGACTGATCCCATGCTGCGTTGGCTCACTGCGGGCGAGTCCCACGGCCCTTCCCTGGTCGCGATCCTCGAGGGGCTGCCCGCCCATGTCCAGGTCACGACCGCCGACATCTCGGAGTCCCTGGCCCGACGCCGGCTCGGCTACGGCCGCGGCGCCCGGATGAAGTTCGAGCAGGACCAGGTGACGATCACCGGTGGCGTGCGCCACGGCGCCTCGATGGGCGGCCCGGTGGCGATCGAGGTCGGCAACACCGAGTGGCCCAAGTGGGACAAGGTGATGTCGGCCGACCCGGTCGACCAGGTGGAGCTGGACGCGCTGGCGCGCAACGCCGCGCTCACCCGCCCCCGGCCGGGCCACGCCGACCTCGCCGGCATGCAGAAGTACGACTTCGAGGAGGCCCGGCCGATCCTCGAGCGCGCCTCAGCCCGCGAGACCGCCGCTCGGGTCGCCCTCGGCCGGGTCGCCAGCAACTTCCTCGAGCAGGCCGTCGGGGCCAGGATCGTGTCGCACGTGATCGAACTCGGCGGCGTTCGCGCGCCCGACGGGCTCTGGCCCCAGCCCGACGACGTTGCCCGCCTCGACGAGGACCCGGTCCGCTGCCTGGACCCCGAGACGGCCGCAGCGATGGTGGCCGCCATCGACCAGGCCCACAAGGACGGCGACACCCTGGGTGGCGTCGTCGAGGGCGTCGTCCACGGCCTACCGCCGGGCCTCGGCTCGCACGTGCACTGGGACCGACGTCTCGACTCCCGGCTGGCCGGCGCCCTGATGGGCACTCAGGCGATCAAGGGCGGCGAGGTCGGTGACGGGTTCGCGCTCGCCGCGACCCCCGGCTCGCTGGCCCACGACGAGATGGTGCCGACCGATGAAGGGATCCGCCGCGTCAGCGGCCGCTCCGGCGGCACCGAGGGCGGGATGACCACGGGCGAGATCCTGCGGGTCCGCGCGGCGATGAAGCCGATCGCGACCGTGCCGCGGGCGCTGCGGACCGTGGACGTTGCCACCGGTGAGGAGGCGGTCGCCCACCACCAGCGCTCGGACGTCTGCGCGGTCCCGGCCGCCGGCATCGTCGCGGAGGCGATGGTCGCGCTGGTGCTCGCGGACGCCGTGCTGGAGAAGTTTGGAGGCGACTCGGTCCACGAGACCCGCCGGAACGCCGACAGCTACCTGGACACGCTGAGGTTCAGGTGAGCCCCCGCGTGGTCCTGGTCGGGGCTCCCGGCTCCGGCAAGACCACGGTGGCGGGCCACCTGGCGCGCGTGTTGGGCCTCGAGGCCCGCGACACCGATGCCGACATCGAGGCCACCGAGGGCCGGCCGATCCCCGAGATCTTCGTCGACTCCGGCGAGGCGGCGTTCCGGGCTCTCGAGCGCACGGCGGTGGCCGACGCCCTGAGCGGCCACGACGGCGTCCTGGCCCTGGGTGGCGGGGCGGTCCTCGACGAGGGGACCCGGGAACTGTTGGCCGGCCACCGGGTGGTCTTCCTGCGGGTCGGGCTCACCGACGCCGTCAAACGGGTCGGGCTGGGGGTCGGTCGACCCCTGGTGATGGGTAACGTCCGGGCGCGGATCAAGGTATTGCTCGACGAACGCACCCCGCTCTACGAGTCCGTGGCGACGTGGGTCGTGGACACTGATGCTCGCAGCCCCGAGGATGTCGCGAGAGAGATTGTGGAGGACCTGCGATGAACGACACGATCCTGGCCGTTGAAGGCCCGTCGCCGTACGACGTCGTCGTCGGCAGCGACCTCGCCGAGCGACTGCCCGCCCTGCTCGGGGTCGGGGTGCAGCGGGTCGCCGTGGTCTTCTCCGATGCCCTGGGCGAGATGGTCCGGCCGGTGCTTGACTCCCTCGCGGCGGCGTACGACGTGATGGTCCTGCCGGTCCCCGACGGCGAGCGAGCCAAGGGCGCGGCCGTGGCCGCCTCCTGCTGGGACGCGCTCGGTGAGGCTGGGTTCACCCGCTCCGACGCGATCGTGACCTTCGGGGGCGGGGCCACCACCGACCTCGGCGGCTTCGTGGCGGCGACCTGGCTGCGTGGCGTGCGCGTCGTGCACGTCCCCACCACGCTGCTGGCCATGGTGGACGCGGCGGTCGGCGGGAAGACCGGCGTCAACACCCGCAGCGGCAAGAACCTCGTGGGCGCCTTCCACGAGCCGGCCGGCGTCCTGTGCGACCTGAGCACGCTGGCCAGCCTGCCGCGCTCCGAGCTGGTCGCCGGCCTCGGGGAGGTCATCAAGTGCGGTTTCGTCGCCGACCCCGCCATCCTCACCCTGGTCGAGCGCATCGACCCGGACAGCCTCACCGCCGATTCGCCGGAGCTCCGCGAGCTGGTCGAGCGGGCCATCCGGGTGAAGATCGGCGTGGTCGCGGCCGACCTGAAGGAGACCGGCGGGTTCGGTGGGCACCCGGGCCGCGAGGTCCTCAACTACGGCCACACCATGGCGCACGCGATCGAACGGGCCGAGAAGTACACCATCCGGCACGGTGAGGCCGTCGCCATGGGCTGCGTCTACGTCGCCGAGCTCGCCGCCCGGGCCGGCACGCTCGCTCCCGAGGTCGTCGCCCGCCACCACGACGTCTTCGCCCGGGTGGGTCTGCCCACGACGTACGACGGCGCGACCTTCGAGCAGCTCCACGCGGCCATGAAGGTCGACAAGAAGGCGCGGGGCTCCCAGCTGCGCTTCGTGGTGCTCTCGGACCTGGCGGTCCCTACGGTGCTGTCCGGGCCGTCCGAGGTCGACCTGCGTAGCGCCTACGACGTGCTGGCCGGCGGCCGCTGATGCGGGTGCTGGTCCTCAACGGTCCCAACCTGGGCCGGTTGGGGCGCCGGCAGCCGGAGATCTACGGCACCACCACGCACGCCGAGCTCGCCCTGCTGTGCGTGGACTGGGGCAGTGCCCTGGGCCTCGAGGTTGAGGTGCGCCAGACCAACCACGAGGGCGAGCTCCTCGACTGGCTCAACGTCGCCGCCGACGAAGCGACCCCGGTGGTGCTCAACGCCGCCGCCTGGACGCACTACTCGTGGGCGGTCTTCGATGCCTGCGCCCAGCTGGTCGCGCCCCTGGTCGAGGTACACCTCTCGGACCCGGCCCGGCGGCCCGAGGAGTTCCGCCACACCTCTGTCGTCACGCCGCACGCGGTGGCCGTGATCGCCGGGCACGGGGTCGACGGCTACCGCCGGGCGCTCGAGCTGCTGACGGGGTCGACCGGCTCCTGAAGGAACCGCCTGCCGGTCGCGGCCGTCCCAGCCGGGACGACGACCGGAAGGACCGTGGGATGAAGCGCAGTGTGACCGTGAGTGTGCGGAGCCTGATGACGGGCGTGGTCGTGACGGGGGTGCTCGCCCTGGCCCTGGTGACGGCGTACCTGCTGGGCAGTGCGGGAGGCGGGGGATCGCCCGCCGGGGCCGTCGAGCCCGGGGTGGCGACGGCCGGGGCCGTCCCGGCGCGGACGCTGACCATGGTCGGCCGGGGCACCGTCGTGGCGGTCCCCGACCAGCTGACCTTCGCGCTGTCCGTCGGGGCCACCCGGTCCGACCTGGCAACGGCGCTGGATGACGCGAGCCGGAGCATGGCCAAGGTGCTCGCGGCACTGACGCCCTACGGCGTGCAGCGTGCCGACGTGCAGACCACCGGACTGTCGATGTTCCCGGTCTACGACTACCACTCGTCCGGGCCGCCGACGCTGCGTGGCTACCGGGTGCAGCAGCGGGCCTCCGTGCTCGTCAAGGAGCTCAAACAGGGCGGGAAGGCGGTCACGGCGGCCGTCGACGCAGGCGGCAACGCCGTTCGGGTCCGCGACATCCGGCTCAAGGTGGGTGACCCGGAGGCGGTGCTGGAGCGGGCCCGCGACGCGGCCGTCGCCCAGGCTCAGGCCAAGGCCGAGCAGTACGCCGCGGCCGCCGGCCAGGAGCTGGGTGATGTGCTGACGCTGCGCGAGGTCGGCTCCGCGAACCGTTCGGCGATCCGGACCAGCCCGACGAACCTCGACGGACTCGTCTACGGCCGGGCCGCCGCCGCGGCGCTCCCGGTCCGGGCCGGCAGGCAGGACCTGGCGGTGACCGTGCAGGTCGTCTGGGAGTTTGCCTGACGGGGGCGATAGACTCGGCGGCTGTTGCCCGCGCCCCGGATCCGATCGGTGCTGGTGACGACCCGACCTCACGACACGAAGGCTGACACGCGCGCATGGCATCCACGAACGACCTGAAGAACGGCATGGTTCTCCTCATCGAAGGCCAGCTCTGGGCCGTCATCGACTTCCAGCACGTCAAGCCCGGCAAGGGCCCGGCCTTCGTGCGAACCAAGCTGAAGAACGTCGAGTCCAACAAGACCGTCGACCGGACCTTCAACGCCGGCACCAAGGTCGAAACGGCCAACGTCGACAAGCGGACGATGCAGTACCTCTACAACGACGGCTCGTCGTACGTCTTCATGGACATCTCGACCTTCGACCAGATCGACATCTCGCCCGAGATCGTCGGCGACGCGGCCAACTTCATGCTGGAGAACCAGGAAGCGATCGTCGCCACCAACGACGGCCGCGTGCTGTACGTCGAGCTCCCGGCGTCGGTCGAGCTCCAGGTGACCTACACCGAGCCCGGCCTGCAGGGTGACCGCTCCACCGGCGGCACCAAGCCGGCGACGCTGGAGACCGGCGCGACGGTCGCCGTCCCGCTGTTCATCACCACCGGCGAGAAGATCAAGGTCGACACCCGCGACTCGTCCTACCTGGGTCGCGTCACCAGCTGATGTCGGCTCGTGGCAAGGCCCGCAAGCGCGCGCTCGACGTCCTGTACGCATCCGAGCTCCGGGCCGAGTCGCCGATCGTCGCCCTGGAGCGCTCCGTCGCCGACGGCGAGGGTCCGAGCAACGACTACACCGCGCTGCTCGTGCGCGGTGTGGTCGAGCACCAGAGCCGCATCGACGAGCTCCTCACGGAGTACTCCGAGGGCTGGACACTCGACCGGATGCCCGCCGTGGACCGCAACGTCCTCCGGTTGGGGGTCTTCGAGCTCCTCTACGCCGCCGACGTGCCCGACACGGTGGCGGTGACTGAGGCGATGTCCCTGGTGCGGGACCTGTCGACCGACGAGTCGCCGGCCTTCGTCAACGGGGTCCTCGGCAGCATCCAGCGCAACAAGGCAACTCTGGGGTGATGCACCGCTTGTGACGGTGCGACATGCTGTCGGGCATGGCTGAAGAGAAGCAGGTCGACCTTGTCGTGATCGGTGTGGGACCCGGGGCCGAGTCCTTGGTGGCGGGAGCCGCAGAGGCTGGTCTGCGCGTGGTGGCCCTCGACAAGCACCTGGTGGGCGGTGAGTGCCCCTACTACGGCTGTGTCCCGTCGAAGATGATGATCCGTGCCGCGGACCTGCTCGCGGAGGCGAGACGCGTGACTGGCATGTCCGGTGACGCCGAGGTGACGCCGTCGTGGGCGCCGCTGGCGACGCGGATCGCCGAGGAGGCCACCGACCACTGGAACGACGCGGTGGCGGTCGAGCGAGTGGAGAAGGCTGGCGTCATCTTCCACCACGGCACCGGTCGACTGGACGGGACCGGCCGGGTCACGGTGGAGCTGGCGGACGGGTCCGCCGGGCCGACGTACGTCGCGGCGCGGGGCGTGGTGCTCAACACTGGGACCCGACCCGCGGCCCTGCCGATCCAGGGTCTCGCCGAGACGCCCTACTGGACCAATCGGGACGCGGTGCAGGTGACCGAGCTGCCTTCCTCGCTCATCGTGATCGGGGGTGGTCCGATCGGCGCCGAGATGGCGCAGGTCTTCAGCCGGTTCGGCGTCCGGGTGACGATGCTGGAGGTCGCACCGCGCATCCTCGGACCGGTCGAGCCGGAGGCGGCCGAGCTCCTGCAGGACGTGTTCGTGGGCGAGGGGATGCGGGTGATGGCCGGCGTCGAGATCGACTCGGTGGTCTACGCCGACGGCGCGTTCACCGTCCACCTGGCCGGTGGTGAGACCGTGACCGCCGACAAGCTGCTGGTCGCGGCCGGGCGCACGCCCAACCTCGACGATCTGGGCCTCGAGACGGTGGGGCTCGATCCGTCCGCGCGCACGGTGCCTGTTGACGACCGGCTGCGTGCCGGCGATCGGTTGTGGGCGATCGGTGACATCACCGGCAAGGGCGCCTTCACGCACATGGCGATGTACCAGGCCGCGATCGCCCTGCGCGACATCCTCGGCGAGGACGGCGAGCCCGCGGCGTACCACGCGGTGCCCAGCGTGACCTTCACCGATCCCGAGATCGGCATGGTCGGACTGAGCGAGAAGCAGGCCCGGGACGCCGGACTGAGCGTGCGGGTCGGATCGACCCCGCTGGCCTCGTCCTCGCGGGGCTGGTTGCACGGAGAGGCCGGTCATGGCCTGATCAAGGTGATCGAGGACGCCGAGAGCGGAGTGCTCGTCGGAGCCACCGCAGTGGGGCCCTCGGGCGGGGAAATTCTCGGGTTCCTCGCCGTCGCGGTGCATGCCGAGGTCCCCGTTCGGACACTGAAGGGCATGATCTACGCCTACCCGACCTTCCACCGCGCCATTGAGACCGCCCTGGGAGAGTTGTCATGAGCACGGCCACTCGCCGTGCCGAGCACAGCGAGTGGCTCGACCGCTCGGTGCGCGCTGGTCTCCTGGCCTACGGCCTGGTGCACCTCACGATCGCCTGGCTGGCGGTGCAGCTGGCCCTCGGCGACAGCAGCGGCTCGGCCTCGAGCACAGGGGCGCTCCACAAGCTGTCGAAGCAGCCCTTCGGCGTGGTGCTGATCTGGGCTGTGGCCGTCGGCATGTTCCTGCTGGTGCTCTGGCGACTCGTCGAGGCGGCGTCCGGCCACGCCGACAAGGACGGCGGCGACCTGGTGAAGGCTCGCGCGGTCTCCGTCGCAAAGGCCGTGATCTACGGCTCCATCGGGCTCAGCGCCACCCGGGTGGCGACCGGGTCCGGCTCGAGCAGTGGTGGCTCGGACTCGACGACGGCCAAGCTGATGAACCTGCCGGCAGGGCAGTGGCTGGTGGGTGCGGTCGCGGTCGGCATCGCTGCGTACGGCGCGAACATGGTCAGGCGTGCGTGGACGGAGAAGTTCCGCGAGCACCTCACCAGCGAGGGCAAGAGCGGGGACGCCGGAACGGCGTACATCTGGTTCGGGAAGGTCGGCTACGTCGCCAAGGGGGTGGCGTTCCTGCTCGTGGCGGCCCTGTTCGCCTACGCCTCGATCACCCACGACCCCAAGAAGTCCGGTGGCCTGGACCAAGCGCTGCAGGAGGTGCTCAAGCAGCCTTTTGGCCCGGTCCTGCTGGTCATCCTCGCCCTCGGGATCGGGTCCTACGGGCTGTTCTGCTTCGCCCGGGCCAGGTACCTGTCCCGCTAGCTGCGCGTGAGCGGGTGTGACGACCGGGGAAAGAGGGAAGAGGGGTCCCATGACCCAGCAGTCTGACGACACCAGCGACCGGCTCTACACCCCGGAGGAGTTGGGCGCCTACGCCGCCGGCCGGGGCGCACGGACGAACCAGATCGACCCGCTGCGTGACCCGATTCCCGGGTTCCCGGGGACCCGGCGCGCGGAGGAGTCGGCGCCGACGCCGACAGCGCGACCCGAGCCAACCCCAGTGCCAGCTGCGGTCGTGGCGGAGCCAGGGGTCGAGGACCAGCAGAACCTCGGCGAGGTACGCCGCTTCATGACCGCCACGGACTTCCTGGATCGGCGCGAGGAGTCCAAGGAGAACGGCCCGGCCACCTGGGGCTGGCGCGGCGCAGTGCGCCGGTGGTCCGGCGGCCTCGTCCAGCCGCGGATGGGTGCGGCCGAGCTCGCCCACGAGCGGGACCGCTCGAGCATCCAGCGGGACTTCGACGGCCCGCGCACGATCGCCTTCATCAACCCCAAGGGCGGCGCGGCCAAGACCACGGGCGTGCTCGCCGCGGGCTACACCTTCGGTACGGTCCGCGGTGGGGGCGTCGTCGCCTGGGACAACAACGAGACCCGCGGCACGCTGGGCATCCGGGGGACCCGCGGAACCCACCGCAACACCACCCGTGAGCTGCTCGAGGACCTTGGACGCTTCAGCGACGTCTACCAGTCCCGGATCGGTGACCTCGGCGCCTTCGTGCGCTCTCAGGGCGACGCCCACTTCGACGTCCTTGCCTCCGACGAGCGCCCCGACGTGACCGGGATGATCCACGCCGACGACTTCCAGGCAGTGCACCAGCTGCTCGAGCGGTTCTACCGGGTGATCCTCGTCGACACCGGCAACAACATGCGCGCGGAGAACTGGCTGGCCGCGGCCGACGCCGCCGACCTGCTCGTGGTCACCAGCACGGTCCGCGAGGACACCGGCTACAGCGGGTTGTGGATGCTCGACGCGCTCCAGGACGCGGGATACGCCAACCTCAAGCACAAGACCGTCACGGTGCTGTCGGACCCGTCGGCACAGGTGGACAGCAAGCTGGCCCACGATCTGGTGGAGGTCTACGAGCAGCGCACCCGCGCGGTCTACCGGGTGCCCTACGACCCGGCTCTGGTCTCCGGCTCGGTGGTGCCCTACGCCGAGCTGTCGGCCGGCACCCGGCGCGAGTGGCTCAAGGCGTGTGCGGGGATGGCCGCCGCCCTCTGAAACCCCCAGGACGGGATGCGGAGGGGGCGCCCCCTTGTCTGACAGCTGGTGGCTGTGGACAACCGGCACCAGCCGGCGTACTTCTCAGGCACTCCCTGACGTTCCTGGGCGTTGCAACGGGCCCGAACGTCAGGGATCGCCGGTGCACCGGCGATCCCTCCCACCAGCTCCGACCGTATGACGTGCGCCGACCTCCCGGGTAGCGTCGCGAGCATGCGTGCAGTCGTCTTCGCCCAGAGCGGTCCCTCCTCCGTCCTGGAGCTCGTGGAGCGCGAGCTCCCCGAGCCCGGACCCGGCGAGATCCGGGTGCGGGTGGTCCGTTCGGGGGTCAACCCGACCGACTGGAAGTCCCGGTCCGGCACCGATCCGGCGTACGCCGAGGTGGTCCCGAACCAGGACGGCGCCGGGGTCGTCGACGCCCTCGGGGCGGGGGTGAGCGGGCATGGGGTCGGCGACCGGGTCTGGCTGATGCTGGCCCAGCACGGCCGGGCGAGCGGCACGGCCGCCGAATTCACGGTCGTCCCCGCCGAGCGGGTGGTCGGGCTGCCCGACGGCGCCTCCTTCGACCTCGGCGCGAGCCTCGGCGTGCCCGCGGTCACCGCGCACCGTGCCCTGACCTGTGCCGATGGCGGGCCGGACCGGTTGGCGCCGGGCACCCTGGACGGCCGCGTGGTGCTGGTTGCCGGGGGAGCCGGGGCGGTGGGCAACGCCGCCATCCAGCTGGCCCGCTGGGCCGGGGCCACCGTCGTGACGACCGTGAGCGGCGAGGAGAAGGCCCGGCTCGCAACCGCGGCCGGCGCCCACCACGTGGTCAACTACCGCACCAGCGACGCCGCCGCCGAGATCCTGCGGATCGCCCCCGACGGAGTCGACCTCGCCGTGGAGGTCGCGCCCGAGCCGAACCGGGCGCTCGACCTGGCGGTGGTCCGCAACCGGGGCACGATCGCGATCTACGCCAACAACGGGGGAGACCAGCTCACCCTGGATGTCCGGGCCACCTTCTCCCGCAACCTGCGCTACCAGTTCCTGCTGCTCTACACCCTCGGCGAGGACCTGCTGCGCCACGCTGCCGAGGACGTCACCGCGGCGGTCGCCGCCGGCGCCCTCCGGGTCGGGGAACAGGCCGGGGTCCCGCTGCACCACTTCCCGCTCGAGGAGACCGCCGCAGCCCACGACGCGGTCGAGAACGGCGCCGTCGGCAAGGTCCTGATCGACGTCGGTTGAGCGATGGACCAACGTCGCCGAGGGCCGCAGGCCCTGATAGTGTGCGCCGTGTTCGACATCCTTTAACGAGCCGTCCTGTGAGGCGGAGAAGGAGGTCTGGGCCTTGACGCCCGCACCCGACTCAACACCGGACCCGACGACCGAACCCGGTCGCACCGTCCTGGATGCCCGTGACATCACCCGGGCCCTCACCCGGATCTCCCACGAGATCCTCGAGCGCAACAAGGGCGCCGACGACCTCGTGCTGCTCGGCATCCCGCGGCGCGGGGTCCCCCTCGCCCGGCGGATCGCCGAGCGGATCGCGGCCGTCGAGGGGTACGCCGTGCCCGTCGGCTCACTCGACGTGACGATGTACCGCGACGACCTGCGGCTCAAGCCGGCCCGGGCGCTGCTGCCCACCGAGATCCCGGCTGGCGGGATCGACGGCAAGACGGTCGTCCTCGTCGACGACGTGCTCTTCTCCGGACGCACCATCCGCTCCGCGCTCGATGCCCTGGGCGACCTCGGCCGCCCCAAGGCCGTGCGGCTCGCGGTCCTGGTGGACCGTGGCCACCGCGAGCTGCCGATCCGGGCTGACTTCGTGGGCAAGAACCTGCCCACCTCACTGGTCGAGCAGGTCCGGGTCACCCTGGCCGGGATCGACGACATCGACGCGGTCACGATCCACGGCACGGTCGCGGGCACCACCGACGAGGGAGTCGACCGATGAAGCGCCACCTGCTGAGTGCCGCCGACCTGACCCGCGACGACGCGGAGCTGGTCCTCGCGACGGCCGAGGAGATGCGCTCCCTGGCCGACCGGCCGATCAAGAAGCTGCCCACCCTGCGCGGGCGCACCGTGGTCAACCTGTTCTTCGAGGACTCGACGCGGACCAGGATCTCCTTCGAGGCAGCCGCCAAGCGACTCTCGGCCGACGTCATCAACTTCTCCGCCAAGGGCTCCTCGCTGTCCAAGGGCGAGAGCCTCAAGGACACCGCGCTGACCCTGGAGGCGATGGGCGCCGACGCGGTCGTCGTGCGCCACGGCTCCAGCGGCGCCCCGCACCGGCTGGCCCACTCGGGGTGGGTCCGCTCCAGCGTCGTCAACGCGGGCGACGGCACCCACGAACACCCCACCCAGGCCCTGCTCGACGCCTTCACGATGTGGCGGCACCTCGGCCCGGCCAACGGCGGCAGTCTCGACGGGCGCCGGATCGCCATCGTCGGCGACGTCCTGCACAGCCGGGTCGCCCGCTCCAACGCGCTCCTGCTGGCCACGCTCGGCGCCGAGGTCACCCTGGTCGCGCCGCCCACCCTCTTCCCCGTCGGCGTCGAGTCCTGGCCGGTCGAGACGTCCTACGACCTCGACGCCGTGCTGCCCAAGGCCGACGCGGTGATGATGCTGCGGGTCCAGCGCGAGCGGATGAACGCCTCGTTCTTCCCCACCGCGCGGGAGTACTCCCGCCGCTACGGCCTCGACGGCAAGCGGATGCGCAAGCTCCAGGACCACACGATCGTGATGCACCCCGGCCCGATGGTCCGCGGCATGGAGATCAGCGCCGAGGTGGCCGACTCCGACCGGTCGGTGATTGTCGAGCAGGTCACCAACGGCGTCGCCGTCCGGATGGCGGTGCTCTACCTCCTGCTCGGCGGCAACGAGTCCGCCGGCACCCCCGACGCCAGTGCCGTCGGTTCCCCCACTGGTTTCCCGGAAGGCCTCGCGCAGTGACGACGTACCTCATCAAGAACGCCGCCATCCTCGGCGGAGCACCGACCGACCTGATCCTCGAGGGCGGGGTGGTCACCGAGATCGGCACCGGTCTCGAGGCCCCCGGTGCCGAGATCGTCGACGCGACCGGCCTGGTCGCGCTGCCGGGTCTCGTCGACCTGCACACCCACCTGCGCGAGCCCGGCCGCGAGGACGCCGAGACCGTCGAGTCCGGCACCCAAGCCGCGGCGATGGGCGGCTTCACCGCCGTCCACGCGATGGCCAACACCGAGCCGGTGGCCGACACCGCCGGGGTCGTCGAGCAGGTCTGGCGACTCGGCCGCGAGGCCGGCTACTGCGACGTCTACCCGGTCGGGGCCGTGACCGTGGGCCTGGCCGGGGAGCAGCTCGCCGAGCTCGGCGCGATGGCGGACTCGGCCGCGCGGGTCCGGGTCTTCTCCGACGACGGCAAGTGCGTCAGCGACGCGGTGCTGATGCGCCGCGCGCTGGAGTACGTCAAGGCGTTCGACGGGGTGATCGCCCAGCACGCTCAGGAGCCGCGGCTCACCGAGGGTGCCCAGATGAATGAGGGCGCCCTGTCGGGTCGGCTCGGCCTGACAGGCTGGCCGGCTGTCGCCGAGGAGGCGATCATCGCCCGCGACTGCCTGCTGGCCGCCCACGTCGGCTCGCGCCTGCACGTCTGCCACGTCTCCACCGCGGGCTCCGTCGAGATCGTGCGCCAGGCCAAGGAGAAGGGCTGGAACGTGACCGCGGAGGTCTGCCCCCACCACCTGCTGCTCACCGACGACCTGGCCGCGACCTACGACCCCATCTACAAGGTGAACCCGCCGCTGCGCTCGGCCACCGACGCCCAGGCGCTGCGGGCCGGGCTGGCCGACGGGACGATCGACATCGTGGCCACCGACCACGCCCCGCACCCGCACGAGGACAAGGACTGCGAGTGGTCGGCCGCGGCGTTCGGCATGCTCGGTCTCGAAACCGCGCTGTCCATCGTCCAGGAGACGATGGTCGACCCCGGCCTGCTCGACTGGGCCGGCGTCGCCGAGCGGATGTCCTACGCCCCGGCCCGCATCGGCCGGGTTGCCGACCACGGCCGGCCGATCGAGGTGGGTGGCCCCGCCAACGTGGTGCTCTACGACCCGGCGGTGCGCCGCACGGTCGACGCGACCCAGTCGGTCTCCCTGTCGCGCAACACGCCGTACGCCGGCATGGAGCTGCCCGGCCGCGTCGTCGCGACGTTCCTGCGCGGCACCGCCACCGTGCTCGACGGGAAGCTCGCCTGATGGCCCCCGTGCTGCTCCCGCGCCCCGCCCTGCTCGTCCTCGAGGACGGCCGGACCTTCCGCGGCGAGGCCTACGGCGCCGAGGGTGAGACCTTCGGCGAGGCGGTCTTCAACACCGGCATGACCGGCTACCAGGAGACCCTGACCGACCCGTCCTACCACCGCCAGGTGGTCGTCATGACCGCCCCGCACATCGGCAACACCGGGGTCAACGACGAGGACGGAGAGTCCTCCCGGATCTGGGTCGCCGGCTACGTCGTGCGCGACCCCGCCCGGGTGCCGTCCAGCTGGCGCTCGCGCCGCACCCTCGACGACGAGCTGCGCGACCAGGGCGTCGTCGGTATCTCGGGCGTCGACACCCGGGCCCTGACCCGCCACCTGCGCGAGCGCGGCGCGATGCGGGTCGGCATCTCCTCGACCGAGACCGATGCCACGGCGCTCCTGGCGAGGGTGCGCGACTCCGCACCGATGGCCGGGGCCGAGCTGTCCAGCGAGGTCTCGACGCAGGCGACCTACGTGGTGCCGGCCGTCGGCGCGAAGCGGTTCACCGTCGCGGCCCTCGACCTGGGGATCAAGACGATGACCCCGCGGATGATGGCCGAGCGGGGGATCGAGGTGCACGTGCTGCCCGCGACCGCCACGCTCGACGAGGTGCTCGCGGTCGCCCCCGACGGGCTCTTCTTCTCCAACGGCCCCGGGGACCCGGCGGCGACCACCGACCAGATCGCGCTGCTCCAGGGTGCGCTCGAGCGGAGGCTGCCCTACTTCGGGATCTGCTTCGGCAACCAGCTCTTCGGGCGCGCGCTCGGCCTGGGGACCTTCAAGCTGAAGTACGGTCACCGCGGCATCAACCAGCCCGTGATGGACCGCACCACCGGCAAGGTGGAGGTCACCTCCCACAACCACGGCTTTGCGGTCGCCTGGCCCGACGGGGTGCCGCTCGACACCCCCGTCGAGACGCCGTACGGCGTGGCCTCGGTCAGCCACGTCTGCCTCAACGACGACGTGGTGGAGGGCCTGGAGCTGCGCTCGCCCACGGGTGAGCTGGTGAGCTTCTCGGTGCAGTACCACCCCGAGGCGGCCGCCGGCCCCCGGGACGCGTCGTACCTCTTCGACCGGTTCGTGGATCTGTTGGAAGCCCGCGCCAGCGGAGCAGATGGGAAGAGTGCCTGATGCCCAAGCGTGAGGACATCAAGTCGGTCATGGTCATCGGCTCCGGGCCGATCATCATCGGCCAGGCCTGCGAGTTCGACTACTCCGGGACCCAGGCGTGCCGGGTGCTCAAGGCCGAGGGGATCCGGGTGATCCTGGTCAACTCCAACCCGGCCACGATCATGACCGACCCCGAGTTCGCCGACGCGACGTACGTCGAGCCGATCACGCCCGAGTTCGTCGAGAAGGTGATCGCCAAGGAACGCCCCGACGCACTGCTGGCGACCCTGGGCGGCCAGACCGCGCTCAACGCGGCGATGGCGCTCGATGCGGCCGGGGTGCTGGAGAAGTACAACGTCGAGCTGATCGGCGCCTCCATCGAGGCGATCGAGCGTGGCGAGAACCGCCAGTCGTTCAAGAAGATCGTCGAGGAGCTCGGGGGTGAGTGCTCCAGGTCGGTCATCTGCCACACCATGGAGGACTGCCTGGCGGCGGTCGACGAGCTCGGCTACCCGATGGTGGTGCGCCCGTCGTTCACGATGGGTGGCACCGGCTCGGGCATGGCCTACAACGCCGAGGACCTGCACCGGATCGCCGGCGCCGGCCTCGCCGCCAGCCCGACCACCGAGGTGCTCCTCGAGGAGTCGATCATCGGCTGGAAGGAGTACGAGCTCGAGGTCATGCGCGACACCGCAGACAACGTGGTGATCATCTGCTCGATCGAGAACCTCGACCCGATGGGCGTCCACACCGGTGACTCGATCACGGTCGCGCCCGCGATGACGCTGACCGACCGCGAGTACCAGGACATGCGCGACCTGGCCATCGGCATCATCCGCTCGGTCGGCGTCGACACCGGCGGCTGCAACATCCAGTACGCCGTGAACCCCGCCGACGGCCGCCTGATCGTGATCGAGATGAACCCGCGGGTCTCCCGCTCCTCGGCGCTGGCCTCCAAGGCGACCGGCTTCCCCATCGCCAAGATCGCCGCCAAGGTGGCGATCGGCTACACCCTCGACGAGATCCCCAACGACATCACCCTGAAGACGCCGGCCTCCTTCGAGCCGACCCTCGACTACGTCGTGGTGAAGGTCCCGCGGTTTGCGTTCGAGAAGTTCCCCGGCGCCGACCCGACCCTGACCACGCACATGAAGTCGGTCGGCGAGGCGATGGCGATCGGCCGCAACTTCACCGAGTCGCTGCAGAAGGCGCTGCGCTCCCTGGAGAGCAAGAACGCCGTCTTCGACTTCACCCCGCTGGTCAGCGGTGTGGACCGGCTGCACCACGACGAGATCGCGGCGCTGCTCGAGGCCGTGCGGACCCCGCACGACGGCCGGCTCAAGGAGGTCATGGATGCGATCCGCGCAGGGGCCACCCCCGAGCAGGTCTTCGAGGCCACCAAGATCGACCCCTGGTTCGTGGACCAGCTCTTCTTGATCAAGGAGGTCGCCGACCGGGTCGCCACCGCTGAACGCCTCGACGAGACAACCCTGCGGCTGGCCAAGCGGCACGGCTTCTCCGACGCCCAGCTCGGCCAGATCCGGGGCATGCCCGAGGACGTCGTCCGGGGAGTTCGTCAGGCCCTCGGGATCCGCCCCGTCTACAAGACGGTCGACACCTGTGCCGCCGAGTTCGCCGCGACCACGCCGTACCACTACTCGTCGTACGACGAGGAGAGTGAGGTCGCCCCGCGCACCAAGCCCGCGGTGATCATCCTCGGCTCCGGGCCGAACCGGATCGGTCAGGGCATCGAGTTCGACTACTCGTGCGTGCACGCGTCGCTGGCGCTGAGCGAGGCCGGCTACGAGACGATCATGGTCAACTGCAACCCCGAGACGGTCTCGACCGACTACGACACCTCCGACCGGCTCTACTTCGAGCCGCTCACCCTGGAGGACGTGCTCGAGGTCGTCCACGCCGAGCAGCTCGCCGGCCCGATCGCGGGGGTCATCTGCCAGCTGGGAGGCCAGACCCCGCTCGGGCTGGCCAAGGGCCTCGAGCGGGCCGGGGTCACCATCGTCGGCACCTCGCCCGACGCCATCCACCTGGCCGAGGAACGCGGTGCCTTCGGCCGGGTCCTCGCCGAGGCGGGGCTGCCGGCACCCAAGCACGGCATGGCCACCAGCTTCGAGGACGCCAAGCAGATCGCGGCCGAGATCGCCTACCCGGTGCTGGTGCGCCCGTCGTACGTCCTGGGTGGGCGCGGCATGGAGATCGTGTACGACGATGCGGCGCTCGAGGGGTACATCCAGCGGGCCACCGAGATCAGCCCGGAGCACCCGGTGCTGGTCGACCGGTTCATCGACGACGCGGTCGAGATCGACGTCGACGCGATCTTCGACGGCACCGAGCTCTTCCTCGGCGGGGTCATGGAGCACATCGAGGAGGCCGGCATCCACTCCGGTGACTCTTCGTGCGCGCTGCCGCCGATCACCCTCGGTGCCGCCGAGATCCTGCGGATCCGCGAGGCCACCGAGGCGATCGCCCGTGGGGTCGGGGTGCTGGGCCTGATCAACATCCAGTTCGCGCTCGGCTCGGACGTGCTCTACGTCCTCGAGGCGAACCCGCGGGCCAGCCGGACCGTGCCGTTCGTGTCCAAGGCGACGGCCACGCCGCTCGCCAAGGCGGCGGCCCGGGTGATGCTCGGGGAGTCGATCGCCTCGTTGCGCGCGGCCGGGGTGCTCCCGACCGAGGGCGACGGCGGGAACCTGCCGGCCGACCAGCCGATCGCGGTGAAGGAGGCGGTGATGCCGTTCAACCGGTTCCGCACCGCCGACGGCGCCCAGGTCGACACCATCCTGGGCCCGGAGATGAAGTCGACCGGTGAGGTGATGGGCCTCGACGCCGACTTCGGGACCGCGTTCGCGAAGGCGCAGACGGCGGCCTTCGGCTCGCTGCCGACCAGTGGCCGGGTCTTCGTCAGCATGGCCAACCGCGACAAGCGGCACATGATCTTCCCGATCAAGGTGCTCTCCGACCACGGCTTCGAGATACTGGCGACCCAGGGCACCGCGGAGGTGCTGCGCCGCAACGGGGTCAAGGCCACCATTGTGCGCAAGCACTTCGAGGGCACCGGCCCGCAGGGTGAGCCCACGACGGTGCAGATGATCCTGGCCGGCGAGATCGACCTCGTCATCAACACCCCGCACGGGGCGTCCAGTGGCGGCGGCTCGGCCCGGCTGGACGGCTACGAGATCCGCACGGCGGCGGTGATGGCCAACATCCCCTGCATCACCACCGTGCAGGGGCTCGGGGCCGCGGTCCAGGGCATCGAGGCGCTCGAGCGCGGGGAGATCGGGGTCCGCAGCCTCCAGGACTGGGCGTTGCGCCGGGCGGACGCGTGAACGCGCCGTACCGCCTGGTCTTCGACCACCTGCTCACCCGCACGGACCCCGAACGCGCCCACCACACGGCGTTCCGGGCCCTGCGCACCACCGGCCCCCTCCTCACCGCGAGCAGACGCCAGTTTGCCCGGATCCCCCGCCGAGCGGGCTCCAGTTTCCCCGTGCAGGCCATGGGGCTGGCGTTCTCGAACGTGCTGGGCCTGGCCGCCGGCTTCGACAAGAACGCCGTCGGCATCGACGCCCTGGGTGCGCTCGGCTTCGGTCACGTCGAGATCGGCACGGTCACGGGGGAGGCCCAGCCCGGCAACCCCAGGCCGCGACTCTTCCGGCTGCCCGCTGACCGAGCAGTTGTCAACCGAATGGGCTTCAACAACGACGGCGCCGTCGTCGTCGCGCAGCGCCTGGCCACCCGCGGACGGCGTCCCGGGCCGGTCCTGGGCGTCAACATCGGCAAGACCAAGGTGGTCCCCGACGACGACCAGGCCGCCGTGCTCGCCGACTACGGCAAGAGCGCCGGGCTGCTCGCGCCGTACGCCGACTACCTGGTCGTCAACGTGAGCTCGCCCAACACCCCGGGCCTGCGCAACCTGCAGGCCGTGGAGAAGCTCGAACCGCTCCTCGCCCACGTGCGTCGTACGGCGGACGAGGTCACCGCCGCGCACCTCCCGCTGCTGGTCAAGATCGCCCCGGACCTCAGCGACGAGGACGTGCTGGCCGTGGCGGACCTGGCCGGAGCGCTCGGCCTCGACGGGATCATCGCCACCAACACCACGATCTCGCGCGACGGCCTGCGCTCCGATCCGGCGCTCGTCGAGACGGTCGGCGCGGGCGGCCTGTCCGGTGCCCCGCTGACGGCGCGTGCTCTCGAGGTGCTCCGCCTGCTCCGTGGCCGGGTGGGCGACGACCTGACCCTGGTCGGCGTCGGCGGGATCACCTCGGTCGAGGACGCCCGAGCCCGGCTGGACGCCGGGGCCACGCTGCTCCAGGGTTACTCGGCCTTCATCTATGAAGGCCCCCTGTGGCCGACGCGGATCGTGCACGGACTGGGTCGTCCGGGGTCCGCATGACCCAGCCCGTCGCCCGTGGCACCCGGTCACCGCTGCACGTGACCGGGGAGCTGCTGGCCACCAGGAAGGTGGGTGCCTTCCATCACCTGACGCTGGTCGCGCCCGGGATCCCGGAGCGGTTCCGGCCCGGCAACTTCGTCGCTCTCTCGGTGGGGGAGTCCCATCTTGCGCGGCGCAGCTTCTGGATCCACCGGGTCAAGCCGGTCGGCGGCTACGGCGCCACCATCGAGATCGTCGTCGAGCCGGTCGGAGTGGGCACCACCTGGCTGGCCGGCCTCGGCCCGGGCGCCCGCCTGGAGATGACCGGGCCGCTCGGCCGTCCGTTCGCCCTGCCCCAGGAGCCGGTCGGCTGTCTGCTGGTGGGCGACGGGTACGCCGCGGCCCCGCTCTTCCCACTCGCCGAGAGGCTGCGCGAACGCGGCTGCGCGGTCACCCTGGTGGTCGCCGGCGCCGACGAGGCCCACCTGCTGTCCGCGCTCGAGGCCCGACGCTCAGCCCGGGCGGTCACCGTGGTGACCGGCGACGGCTCAATCGGGCAGCGCGGCAGCGTCGCCGACGTCCTCGACGAGGTGCTCACCCGTTCCGGTGCCGAGGTCGTCTACGCCGCCGGCCCGTTCGCGACACTGCACGCCGTGGCCGCCACCGCCGAGCGGCACGGCGCGTGGAGCCAGACCGCCGTCGAGCAACCGCTGCCCTGCGGCACCGGCCTGTGCCAGGGCTGCGCGGTCCCCGTCGTCGGCGAGGACGGGGTGGCCCGGCTGGTCCGCGCCTGCGTGGACGGCCCGGTCTTCCGCGGCGACCGGGTCCGCTGGGACGAGCTCGCGGGGGAGCCCTCGTGAGCGCCGTCGAGCTGGCCGGGCTGACGCTGTCGGGTCCCGTGCTCGTGGCCGCCGGCTGCGGGGGCACCGGCCGCGAGCTCGCGGCGTACGGCGCCCTGGGCGACCTCGGCGGCTTCGTCACCCGCTCCATCACCCTCAACGCGCGTCCGGGTGGCCCGGGCCCGAGGATCCTGGAGAGCCCGTCCGGGCTGCTGCACGCGGTCGGCCTGCAGAACCCCGGCCTCGACCACTTCCTCGCCACCGAGCTCCCTTGGCTGGCCCAGCAGGGCACCCGGGTCGTCATCTCCATCGCCGGCAGCACGCTGGGGGAGTACGCCGAGCTGGCCCGCCGGCTGGGTCGCTCACCGGGCGTCTCGGCGATCGAGGTGAACCTGTCGACCCCCGATGCCCCGGGCACGGGCGTCTTCGACATCCGCGAGCCGTTCCACGCCGCCAGCGTTGTTGCCGCCGTCGTGCGCGACCTCCCCCGGGGGCTGCCGGTCCTGGCCAAGCTGCGCTCCGACGTGGTCCGCGTCGTGGAGACCGCCCGGGGAGTGCTCGACGCGGGCGCCGCGGCGGTCGTCATCGGCAACGCGATGCCTGCGGCCATGCCGGACGGTCGTCCCGCGGGGCTCAGCGGACCTGCGATCCTGCCCCTGGCGCTGCGTTGTGTCGCCGAGGTGCACGCCCAGCTCCCCGAGGCTCAGATCGTGGGGGCCGGCGGGATCGCCGGCGCCGACGACGCGCGACAGTTCCTGGCGGCCGGTGCGGTCGCCGTCCAGATCGGCACCGCACTCCTGCACGACCCCACCACCGCCGCGCGCGTCGCGGCCGAGCTCCGAGGAGCGCCATGAGCGCCACCCAGTCGTCCGGCCAACCGTTCGGGGCCCGCGTGCACGCCGCGATGGCAGCCCGTGGCCCGCTCTGCGCCGGCATCGACCCGCACGCCGGACTGCTCCTGGAGTGGGGCCTGGCCGACGACGTCGCCGGGCTGGAGCGCTTCGCACTGACCGCCGTGGAGGCGCTCGCACCCCACGTGTCGGTCGTCAAGCCCCAGTCGGCCTTCTACGAACGGTTTGGGAGCCGGGGGATCGCGGTGCTCGAGCGGGTCATCGCTGAGTCCCGGGCGGCTGGGGCCCTGGTCCTGCTGGACGTCAAGCGCGGCGACATCGGCTCCACCTCGCAGGCCTATGCCGACGCCTACCTCGACCCGGCCTCGCCGCTGGCGTCGGACGCGATCACGATCAGTCCGTATCTCGGCTTCGGTTCCCTCCAGCCCTTCTTCGACACGGCCCGCCGCCACCGGGCCGGTCTGTTCGTCCTGGGCCTCACCTCGAACAAGGAGGGACCCGAGGTCCAGCATGCGCGGGTCGACGACGGCGGGCCGGAAGGCGGGACGGTCGCCGGGCGGATGTTCGACCATCTGCGGGCCAGCAACGCGGACGCAGTGCCGCTGGGCTCCTTCGGCGCGGTGGTCGGCGCCACGATCGGCGAGACCACCGAGGACCTCGCCATCAACGGACCCCTGCTGGCTCCCGGGTACGGCGCCCAGGGCGGCACGGTCGCCGACCTGCATCGGATCTTCGGGTCGTCGGTCGCAGCGGTCCTGCCGAGCTCCTCACGCGAGCTGCTCCGGGCCGGGCCCGACATCCGAGCCCTCGGTGACGCAGCCCGCCGGGTCAACGACGAGCTAGCGGGGCTGCGGTGAGACGGGGCGCGGCGCTCGCCGTGGTCCTGACGCTGCTGCCGCTGGCCGGTGGATGCGGCAGTCGCGAGGACGACTACTGCTCCGCGATCAAGGATCACCAGGCCGAGCTGAGCAAGATCGTGGACGCCGGCGGGAACGACGCCCTGATCCGGGCGCTCGACATCTTCCGCGACCTCCAGTCCAAGGCGCCCAGCGATGTCACCGACGAGTGGCAGCAGGTGGTGACCCGGATCGAGGCGCTCGCCGACGCGCTGCGGGCCGCCGGCGTCGACCCCGCGTCGTACGACCGACAGCACCCGCCGGCCGGGCTCGACGCCGACGCGAAGGCCCGGATCGATGCCGCGGCTCGCGAGCTGGGCAGCGGCCCCACCCTGGCGGCGCTGGACGGGCTGGACCAGGAGGCTCGCGACGTGTGCCAGACGCCGTTGAGCGCGTGAGGACCCGCTCAACCGCTGGGCAATTGCCGCCCCGTCGGGTTCTGACTAGATTGGCCCTTCACCGGCTCGCCCGGTGTTCATCGCCGTCGACCTAAGGACCGCCGCACGTGGCTCTGCCTCCGCTCACCCCCGAACAGCGCCAGGCGGCCCTCGACAAGGCCGCCGCCTCCCGTCGGGAACGGGCCGAGGTGAAGAACCGCCTCAAGAACTCCGGTACCTCCATCCTCGACGTCCTCCACGAGGGCGCCCACAACGAGGTCATCGGGAAGATGCGCGTCGTCGACCTGCTCCAGTCCCTGCCGGGGCTCGGCAAGGTCCGCGCCCGTCAGATGATGGTCCGGCTGGGGATTGCCGAGAGCCGCCGGGTGCGCGGTCTGGGGACCAAGCAGGTCGCCGCTCTCGAGCGCGAGTTCGCCGGGCGTGACTGACGCCCCGACCGGTGCGCCGGACGGCCAGCAGGGCATCTCACGCCTGGTGGTCCTCGCCGGCCCCACCGCCGTCGGCAAGGGCACCGTGGCCGCCCAGGTCCGGGCCACGCACCCCGAGGTCTGGATCTCCGTCTCCGCCACCACCCGCCCGCCGCGGCCGGGGGAGGAGGACGGGGTCCACTACTGGTTCGTCTCCGATGAGAAGTTCGACGCCATGGTGGCCGAGGACGACCTGCTCGAGTGGGCCGTCGTGCACCGGGCCGCCCGCTACGGCACCCCCCGCGGCCCGGTCGAGCGTGCGCTGGCGGCCGGACGCCCGGCCATGCTGGAGATCGACCTGCAGGGCGCGCGTCAGGTACGCCGAACCATGCCGCAGGCGCTCTTCGTCTTCCTCAAGCCGCCGTCCTGGGACGAGCTGGTGCGCCGACTGGTCGGTCGGGGGACCGAGAACCAGGAGGAACGAGCCCGTCGACTGGAGACCGCACGCGACGAACTGGCGGCCGAACCGGAGTTCGACGTGACCATCGTGAACCACGAAGTTCACGCTGCGGCCGACGAGTTGGTAGCCTTGATGGTGCACGACCATGTGCAACCCCCTATCGACAACTTGTGAGGCTCACGCGTGTCTTCGCCCAACATCGCCGCCGAGGGTGTCACCAACCCCTCGATCGACGACCTGCTCACCAAGACCGACAGCAAGTACAAGCTGGTCCTCTACAGCGCCAAGCGGGCGCGCCAGATCAACGCC
>JBKJLD010000094.1:0-17996 GCA_046597165.1 Nocardioides sp. | reverse complement strand
CCACGTTGCCCAGGGCGGTGTTGATCTCGTGCGGCCTGCTGACCAGGGCGTGGATCACGGTGTCAGCGGCCTGGGCCGGGGAGATCGTGGGGAACTTGTCGTAGAGCTTGGTCGGGGCGATCATCGGCGTGCGCACCAGGGGCATGTGGATGGTGGTGAACGTGATGCCGTCTCCGACCACCTCGGAGGCCACGACGTTGCTCCAGGAGTCCAGGGCCGACTTGGAGGCGACGTAGGCGGAGAAACGGGGCGGGTTGGTCTGCACACCGATCGAGGAGATGTTGACGACGTGGCCCGACTTCTGGGCCACCATCGGCGGCATCAGGCCCATCACCAGGCGGATGGCGCCGAAGTAGTTGAGCTGCATCGTGCGTTCGAAGTCGTGGAAGCGGTCGGTCGAGAGCCGTAGGGAGCGGCGGATCGAACGCCCGGCGTTGTTGACGACGAAGTCGACCGACGGCAGCTCGGCGGCCAGCTGCTCACAGAGCCGGTCGATCGCCTCGAGGTCGGACAGGTCGCAGGGGAAGACGTGGGCGGTGCCGCCGCGCAGCTCGATGGTCGCGCGGGTCTCCTCGAGCTTGTCCTTGCCGCGGGCGACCAGCACCGGGATGCCGCCCGCCTGGGCCACCTTCAGCGCGGTGACCTGGCCGATGCCCGAGGAGGCACCGGTGATGACGACGTGCTTGCCGGTCAGGGCCTCGCGGATGCGGCGGTCCCGGCCGGTCGACTCGTCGAGGTTCTCCTCCCAGTAGCCCCACAGGGTGCGGGCGTAGGACTCCAGGTCGGGCACCGAGATGCCCGAGCCGGCGAGCGCCTTCTCGGTGCGACGCGAGTCGAACACGGCCGTGAAGGAGGTGTGTGCCAGGACCTCGGCGGGGATCCCGAGCCGGCCCACGGTCTGGTCGAGCAGGGACTGGACGGCGCCGTTCTTCACGAGGCCGGTGAGGATCGTGGAAGGGCGCAGCGCCCGCGGCACCAGGGAGAACGGCATCGACCCGGTCACCCGACGGTCCAGCGGGGTCGCGAACTGCGGGGCACCCGCGGCCGCGCAGAACGCGTTGATCATCTCCACGACCGGCTGCGGCTCGGGGTTGACCAGGTGGAACGCCTCGCCGTCGCGATCGGGCAGGTGGGCCAGGTGGTCCATCGCCTTGGCGACGTAGTCCACGGGGACCGCGTTGGTGTCACCAAGGTCGATGCCGACCATCGGCAGCCACGACGGCAGGTTGTCCCGCATCAGCTTCATCAGCGGGAAGAAGTAGTAGGGCCCGTCGACCTTGTCCATCGCGCCGGTCTGGGAGTCCCCGACGACGACGGCCGGGCGGTAGACCCGCCACGGCACGCTGGCCTCTTCGCGAACGATCTTCTCGGACTCGTACTTCGTGCGGTGGTACGGCGAGGGCAGGTGCTGGCCCTCCTCGAACATGGTCTCGTCGAACCGTCCGACGTACTCACCGGCAGCGGCGACCGAGGAGACCTGGTGGAAGCAGCCCACTTGGAGCGATCCGGCCAGCTCCACGGCGTTGCGGGTGCCGCCGACATTCATCGTCTCGTTGGTGGCGTCGTCCGCGGTCATGTCGTAGATCGCGGCGAGGTGGAAGAAGTGGTCGATCTCGCCCCGGTGGGCGGTGACCCACTTCTTGGCCACGCCCAGACCGGGCTGGGCGAGATCGCCGACCACGGGCGTCACCCGGTCGGAGCCCCACCGGCGGATCAGGGTCTCGAGCCGGGCGAGCGAGCCCTGGCGCACCAGCACGAAGATCTCGCCCTCGCGGTGGTCGACCAGTTCCTGGACGAGGTGTCGGCCGATGAACCCGGTTGCTCCGGTGACGAAGTACGACATGAGCGGAGACTAGCGTCCGCTCAGGCTCCCGGACAGTCGTCGCAAGGGGTGGACACCTCGCCGGGCAAGCCCGTCGGCTCACTCGGACTTGCCGCCGCCGAACATGATCTCGTCCCAGCTGGGGACCGAGGCGCGCCCACGACTCTTGCGGACCGGTCGGCGGGCCGGCGGCTCGTCCTCGTCCGGGCTGTGCGGGTGCGGCTCCTCGTCCGCGGCGGCGGGCTCGGCCTCCGCGGCAGGCGGTTCGGGGGCCTCGGGAGCCGGCTCGTCGTCGAGGAACATCTCGAGCGGCTGGTCGCCCCCGAGCGGGATCGTGTCGTCGGTGGAGTCGTCGACATGGATCCCGGTGACCAGCTCGATCGCGTCGTCACCCAGGGGCAGCTCGTCCTCCGACACCGAGGTGAGGCGGCGCTCGCGGATGTTCTGCAGGTCGTCGCGGACCTCGGGGCTCTGCTCCACCACGACCGTGTCCCCGAGCAGCCAGCGAGCGTCCTCGTTGTCGGCGGTCACGTAGTTGCCGGGGCCGTCGTAGGTGAAGTGGGCCGAGCCGGAGCGCCGCGTCGCGGCGTACTCGCCGGTGAGCGTCCAGCGGCCGTCCTCGCGCCGCCAGGCGTCCCACTCGACGCCGTCGGGGTCGATGTTGAGCGCGCGGAGGTGTGCGGTGACGCAGTCACCGAGGGTGCGGGCGCCTGCCGCCGAGCCACCGTCGCCGGACCGGCGGCGCACCGACGAGCGCTGGGCGCGCTCGGCGACGTGCTGACGCTCGGCGAGCACCGGTGCCGCGAACGCCATGATCTTGTCGACCGAGGTCTGGGCGGCCTGGGCCACCGCCTCGGGCGTCTCGCCCGCCCGGATTCGTGCCTGGATGTCACGGGGACGAAGGGCACTGTCCATCTGATTCTCCATTCGGCGAGCTCCGTCGTCACCGCGCACTGCGGTCCGGAGACGTGGGTCGATGTCGACGGTGAACTCGACCCCGGCCTCACTGAGCAGCAGCAGGCGCTTCCCGTCGTCGCTCACTCCTGCGAGCGTGAGGTGCGCCATGGGTGGTCCTGCTCCTGCCATCGTGTCTTCGGTGAGGGCGAGCCTACGCCAGCGGCGACGGGCGGACGGTGCAGTGACGCGGCGTGCCTCTCGCGGGATCGGTAACCTCCCCCCGTGCCGTCCACCGAACCCTCCGTCACCCTGGTCGTCGCCGACCTGGTCGGGATCTTCGTCTTCGCCATCTCGGGCGCCCTGGTGGCCGTGCGCAAGGACCTCGACGTCTTCGGGGTCCTGGTGCTCGCGGGTACGACGGGGCTCGGCGGCGGCTTCCTGCGCGACGTGCTCATCGGGGCGACGCCGCCGGCCGCGCTTGCCGACTGGCGCTACCTGATGGTGCCGATCGCGGCCGGCCTGCTGACCTTCTGGTTCCACCCCGCTCTCGGGCGGATGGAGCGCACCGTCAACATCTTCGACGCCTTCGGGCTCGGCCTCTTCTGCGTGGCGGGTGCGCTCAAGGCGGTCGACTACGGCCTCGGACCCGTGCCGGCCGCCGTCATGGGGATGGTCACGGGGATCGGCGGGGGGATGGCCCGTGACGTGCTCGCCGGCCGGGTCCCCGAGATCTTCCGCGGTGAGCTCTATGCGACCCCGGCCCTGGCCGGCGCCTTCGTGGCCGTCCTGGGCGCCCGAGCCGACCTCCCGATCATTGTGGTCGCGTCGGCAGGAGCCGCGCTGTGCATCTCCTGGCGGCTGCTCGCCCTGTGGCGGCACTGGCGGGCGCCGATGCCGACCGGGCCCGCCAGCGTGTAGCCCGGGGCACCGAATCAGTTCCCGAGGACCCGCCGCAGGTGGGCATTGGCGAAGACCCGGTCGGGGTCGAGTCGGTCCCGCATGTCCAGGAACTCGCCGAAGCGGGGGTAGGTCGGCGCCAGGTCGGCGGCGGTCCGCGTGTGCAGCTTTCCCCAGTGGGGGCGACCGTCGTGGGCGCGCAGGATCGGCTCCAGCAGGCCCAGGTAGGCCTCGTGAGTGGCCAGGTCGGAGCGGTGGTGGGTGTGGAAGGCGAGGTAGAAGGAGTCCCGGCCGTACGCCGTCGAGAGGGGTACGTCGTCGGCGGGTGCGACCCGGATCTCGACCGGGAAGCTGATCCGCAGCCCCGAGGCGTCGACGACCCGGCGGACCTCGCGCAGCACGTCCAGCCCGACCGCACGCGGCACGGCGTACTCCATCTCCCGGAAGATCACGTCGCGCCGGGCGGTGAAGACCCGGTGCGCGACGTCGCTGTAGGTGCGGGGGCTCAGCACCCGGGCGGAGAGCCGGTTCATCCGCGGGATCACGGCCGGGACCCGGTTGGCGCCGGCGGTGAGCAGCCCGAAGACGGTGTTGGACAGCAGGTCGTCGTCGAGCCAGGCGCGCCACCGCGACAGGGGCTCGGCCTCGGACACGTCGGCGGCGAGCCGGTCGTTGCGCTTGGTCAGCATCCGGTCGGTGTGCGGGAACCAGTACATGTCGACGTGGTGGCTGCTCGCCGTCATCTCGTCGAAGGAACCGAGCGCCTCGTCCCACGACATCGGCTGCTCGTGCGCCTCGAGCAGGAAGAGCGGCTCCACGCCGAACGTGACCGTGGTGATGATGCCCAGGGCGCCGAGCCCGACCCGCGCCAGGTCGAGGACGTCGGCGTTCTCCTCCGCGTTCGCGCGCAGCACCTCCCCGGTGCCCGTGACCATCTCGAGGCCGCACACCTGGGCGGCCAGGCCGGCAGCGATGCCGCCGGTGCCGTGGGTGCCGGTCGAGATTGCACCGGCCAGGGTCTGCTCGGCGATGTCGCCCATGTTGTGCAGGCTGAGGCCGAGTCGTTCGAGGCCCGTGTTGAGCACCTTCAGCGGGGTGCCGGCTGCCGCCGTGACCGTCATCGCGGCCCGGTCCACCGCGAGGATCCCGGTCATTCCTCCCGGCCTCAGCATGGTGGCCTCCGGCGCGGAGATCGCGGTGAAGCTGTGGCCGGTGCCGACCATCTTCACGGTCGACCCGGTGTTCCGCGCCCGCTCGACCTCGGCCACCACCGCGGCCGTGCTGTCCGGTTCGACGACGCGCTCGGGGTGCGCCGACTCCAGACCTGACCAGTTCCGCCACTCGTCCACGCAGGCGAGCCTAAGGCGCGCGGGGGAGCGTCTGGGCGGCAATCGCGGCGACCACCCCGGCGACGACACACACGAGGTACGCCGTGGAGGCGCCGTGGGCGTCGATCACCAGGCCGCTGAGCACGGCTCCGGGAGCCACCCCCGCCACCAGCCCGGTCTGCATGATCGCCATTCCCTCGTTGAGCCGGCCTGCGGGAACGCTCCGCTCGGTCAGGGAGAGGCTCGCGACCATGGTGGGCGCGATGGCCACCCCGCCGACGAGGAGGACCAGCCCCAGCAGCGGGACCGAGCCGACGAAGTAGAGCGGAACCATGGCACCGGCCATCGCGAAGGCACCCCAGCGCACCCGCACGGTCGGACCACGCCGCCAGCTGATCGCCCCGGTCACGACCCCGGACAACAGGCTCCCCAGGGCCCACAGGGCCAACAGAACTCCCGCGTAGGCCCGGTCTCCCTGCTCCCCGGCGAAGGCGACCGTGGTCACCTCGGCCGCCCCGAAGAGGGTGCCGAGCGCGGCCGACACGACGGCCAGCGGGATCACCGTGGCCCACGGCATCCGCGGCCGCCGACCGGTGGTGTGGTCGTGCCGGTGGGCGGGCGGCTCGGTGCCGCGCTGGGAGGCGAAGAACAGGGTGCCGCCCACGCAGGCCACCAGGGCGGCCCCGAGTCCTGCCACCGGGTGCCACGCGGTGGCCAGGACGGTGACCAGGATGGGGCCGAGGATGAAGACCGCCTCGTCGGCGACCGCCTCCAGGGCGTAGGCCGTCTGCACCTCTCCGGCATCATCGAGCACGTAGGACCAGCGGGCCCGCACACACGAGCCGATCTGGGGGAGGGCGGCCCCGGACAGCGCCGCGAAGACGAAGACCGTGCCGACCACCCAGTCGGCCTGGACCGCCCAGACCAGCCCGCACATCGAGACGGTGAAAGCGCCCGTGGCGACCACCAGCACCCGGGCCTGCCCGAGGTTGTCGACGAGCCGTCCCTGCACGACGGCGAGCCCGGCGTTGGCGACCATGTAGGCCGCGGAGACCGCTCCGGCCACGCCGTAGGAGCCGGTCGCTGCCGAGACCAGCAGCACGATGCCGAGCCCGACCATCGAGAGGGGCAGCCGGGCCACCAGACCGGTCAGGCTGAACAGCGCGGTTCCCGGTCTGGCCAGCACCCTGCGGTAGGACGTCAGCACGCCGAGAGCGTAGGGCGGTGGTAGGTCGACCGACGAATTCCCCCGGCTCCCTACGATGGGGGCATGCAGCCCGACACCAGTCCGTACGACGCCCTCCTCCTGGTGTCCTTCGGTGGCCCCGAGAAGCCCGACGACGTGGTCCCCTTCCTCGAGAACGTCACCCGTGGTCGCGGCATCCCGCGCGAGCGTCTCGAGGAGGTCGGCCAGCACTACTTCCAGTTCGGCGGGCGCTCCCCGATCAACGACCAGAACCGCGAGTTCCTCGCCGCCCTGCGCGAGGACCTGGCGGGGGCCGGGATCGACCTGCCCGTCTATTGGGGCAACCGCAACTGGGACCCCTACCTCACCGACACGGTCCGCCAGATGGCGGCCGACGGCATCACCCGCGCCGCCTGCTTCATGACGAGCGCCTACTCGTCGTACTCCTCGTGCCGGCAGTACCGCGAGAACCTGGCGGACGCCGTGGCTGGTGTCGAGAACGCTCCCCGCCTGGACAAGCTGCGCCACTACTTCAACCACCCCGGCTTCGTGGAGCCGGTGGTCGACGCCACCCTGGCCGCGTTGGCCGACCTGCCCGCCGACGTGCGCGACAGCGCGCACCTGGCCTTCGTCACCCACTCGATCCCGGTGGCGATGAACGACGCCAGCGGGCCCGACGGGGGCGCCTACCAGGCCCAGCACCTCTCCGTCGCGCAGGCGGTGGTCGAGCGGATCCGTCAGGAGACCGGCCGCAGCCACCCGCACGAGCTGGTCTTCTGCTCCCGGTCGGGGGCGCCGCACGTCCCGTGGCTGGAGCCCGACGTCAACGATCACGTCGAGGCGCTGCGTGTCGACGGCGCGGCGGCCGTGGTCCTGGTGCCGGTCGGCTTCGTGTCCGACCACATGGAGGTCATCTACGACCTCGACACCGAGGCCCTCGCCACCGCCGAGAAGGTGGGCCTGCCCGCTACCCGGGCGGCGACCGCCGGGATCGACCCCCGGTTCGTGGCCACCGTCCGCGACCTGCTTCTCGAGCGGGCCACGGTCGAGCGTGGCCAGGACGTGGTCCGCGCGGCGGTCGGCAGCATCGCGCCGATGTGGGACAAGTGCCCCGTGGGCTGCTGCGCCAACCCGCGCGGGGAGCGCCCCGCGCTCTGCGGCGCCGACTCATGATCCCCTCCGTCAACCAGGAGTTCGCCGCGATCGCGCTCGACGTGGCCCGCAAGGCGGCCGAGCTGGTGCGGGGCCGCGCGGCTCGCGGGGTGACGGTCGCCGACACCAAGTCCAGTGACGTCGACATCGTCACCGAGGCCGATCGGGCCAGCGAGGACCTGATCAGGCGGCTCGTGCGCGAGCGCCGACCCGACGATGCCTTCGTCGGCGAGGAGGGCGACGACCTCACGGGCAGCACCGGCGTCCGCTGGATCGTGGACCCCATCGACGGCACCGTGAACTTCCTCTACGGCCTGCCTCAGTATGCCGTCTCGATCGCCGTCGAGCGCGACGGTGAGGTGGTGGCCGGGGTGGTGCTCAACGCCGCGACCGGCACCGAGTACGTCGCCACCCTGGGCCCGGAAGGCTCGGGCACGGCCACCCGCGACGGCGAGGCGATCGGCGTACGACCCCCCGCGCCGCTTGCCCAACGGCTGGTAGCGACGGGGTTCAACTACGACGCCGGGCTGCGCGAGATCCAGGCCCGGGCCCTGGTCAGCCTGCTCCCTCGGATCCGCGACATCCGGCGCCTAGGATCCTGTGCGCTCGACCTGTGCCACGTCGCCGACGGGTCCCTGGACGCCTACGTCGAGGAGGGCGTCAACATCTGGGACCACGCCGCCGGCGGGCTGGTGGCCCGGATGGCCGGGGCCCGCACCGAGCTGACCCGGGGCGCGGGCGGTCGCGACCTGCTGCTGTGTGCTCCGACACACGGCTTCGAGGAGTTCCGCCAGGCGGTCGAGCAAGCCGGGTTCCTGGCCGTTCCCGGTCCGGACGAAGCTGCTTGACCCGGAATACGGGAGCGTCACCTGCTGTTCATGGAACACGTCGTGGACGCGGACTGCGCAATCCGGCCCGGATGGTGCACAATCTGGCGCCGACGACGTCTTTTGGACGCGGGTTTCTGGGCACAGGGTTTTTTTGAGGAAGCAGGAGTGACGCATGGCGACTGACTACGACGCACCACGCAAGAACGAGGACGAACAGTCCGAGGAGAGCATCGAAGAGCTCAAGGCGCGTCGCCACGACAAGAACTCGGGCAAGGTCGACGAGGACGAGACGGAGGCGGCCGAGTCCTTCGAGCTGCCCGGAGCGGACCTCTCCCACGAAGAGCTGGCCGTCGAGGTGAAGCCCAAGCAGGACGACGAGTTCACCTGCATGAGCTGCTTCCTCGTGCACCACCGCACCCAGCTCGCCGACGCCAAGAAGATGATCTGCCGAGACTGTTCCTGAGCGCTGCGCAGACACGTCACCACGAGCAAGGGCCGCACCCCGGACACGGGGTGCGGCCCTTGCTCGTCAGCTGGTGGTGGCGGGTGCCCGGTCGGCGTCCTGGCCGTCCTTCTGCAGCTCGGGGGGCAGTTGACCGGTCGAGCGCGCGTAGTAGTTGGCGGCCCGGCGCGTGGCGAGCATGCGGGCGATACCGATGGTCGCGCCACTGAGCGTGGCCCAGGCGACTGCCTCCCAGATCTCGACGTCGGGGTCCGCCGGGTTGGCCGGCGGGTTCTTGCCCGTCGCGGCCTTCCACGACGTGTTCAACGTCTTCTTGGTGACCGCTGCCGCACCGAGTGCGGCGCCGAGCGAGAACATCGACCAGATCTTCGAGCTAGATGCCATGCCCTGACATTACCCAGTCGGCGCGGTGTCACTCAGCCCGGTCAGTGCGCGGGCGAGCTCCTCCGGGTGGCGGGTGCTCACCAGCCAGTACGGAGCCGGGTCGCGCGGGTCGGTGATCTCGACCCGGACGGCGCGCTTGAGGTAGGGGCGCAGCAGCAGGTAGGCACGGGCGTCGGCCTCGACCCCGGCGGTCCGGCGGGTCGCTTCGGCGTCGAGGGGCGTGGCCGTCCCGACATGGGTGGCCTCGATGTGTGCGCGGCCGGCCCGGAAGACGCCGTCGCGCACGGTGAGCCGGGCCGAGCCGAAGGAGAGGAAGGCGAAGGCCAGCAGACCGAGGGCCAGCACGGTGACCACCCACGCCACCAGGCCCGGGACCGCCACGACGACGGCGAGCCAGAGGGTCGCGACCAGCATGGTGCCCTGCACCCACCAGCGAAGGGGGACACCCAGACGCTCGTCGTACTCCTCGGGACTCTGCACGGGGAGCAGCCTGCCACGCGGAGTAGGGTCACCGGCCGTGCCCCCCAGTGAAGAGTCCCCCGCCGACCTGGCGATCGAGGTGGTTCGCCTCGACCAGGACCTGCCGCTCCCGGCGTACGCCCATCCCGGCGACGCGGGTGCCGATCTCGTGACCACCATCGACGTCACCCTGGCGCGGGGGGAGCGGGCGTTGGTGCCGACCGGCATCGCCATCGCGCTGCCGCCGGGATTCGTGGCTCTCGTGCACCCGCGCTCCGGGCTGGCTGCCCGGCACGGCCTCTCGATCGTGAACACCCCGGGCACCATCGACGGCGGCTATCGGGGTGAGATCAAGGTGCTGTTGATCAACCACGACCCGCATGAGCCGATCGAGCTGAGACGCGGTGACCGGGTCGCCCAGCTGGTGGTCCAGCGCTTCGAGCGGGCCCGCTTCGTCGAGGTGGGGGAACTCCCCGACTCGCGGCGAGGAGCCGGGGGTTACGGTTCTACCGGAGGCTTCGGTCAGCCCTGACCGTCCCCGGATCGACCGCATCGAGGAGCAGTCCCGTGAAGTTTCGTCGCAAGTCCACCGAGTCCGACGCCGATCAGGCGGTGGACACGCTCGACGACGCCGTTGAGGTCACGGGCCCGTACGACGCCGACGAGCTCCCGCAGGACGGCATCGAGCGGGTGGACCTCGGCTCCCTGCTGATCGAGCCGCAGGAGGGCCTGGACCTGCGGCTCCAGGTCGACGAGAGCACCGGTGAGGTCCAGGCGGTGGTCCTCGCCGGGCCTGACGGGGCGCTGGACCTGCGCGCCTTCGCCGCGCCGCGTGGTGGCGACCTGTGGAGCGACATCCGCCCCCAGATCGCTGCGGAGATGGCGCAGCGCGGTGGCACCGCCACCGAGCGCGAGGGGCGGTTCGGCACCGAGCTGCTCTGCGAGCTGACGACGCCCCGCGAGGGCGGCGGCACCACCACCCAGCCCTCCCGCATCATCGGCATCAACGGGTCGCGCTGGCTCCTGCGGGCCACCCTGCTGGGTCGCCCGGCCCGCGACTTCGAGGCGGGGGCCGGCTGGGAGGACACGATCACCCGGATCGCGGTCCGCAGGGGCACGGGGGCGATGCCGGTGGGCGACGTGCTGCCGGTGACTCTGCCCGAGCAGGCCCGTCGGCTCGACCCGCCGACCGCCTAGGCTTCCACCATGGCCCCCGAGAAGAGCCGGTTGCGACGCAGCATCAGCAAGTGGGCGAACAGCACCGACCAGCACGCGCGTGACCTGCGCAAGACCTACGGCGAGAGCGGCCTGGACACGATCGCCGCGGCACCCGACCGTGAGAAGGTCCGCCTGCGCGGGACCCTGCGCACGGTGACCCTGCGTCCTCGCGGGGGTGTCCCGGCGCTGGAGGCCGATCTCTACGACGGAACCGGTGTGATCACGATCGTCTGGCTCGGCCGACGCCGGATCTCCGGAGTGTCCCCTGGGCGGGCGATGGAGATCCAGGGCCGCATCGGCGCCTACGAGGGTCAACGGATCATGTACAACCCGCGCTACGAGCTGATCCCGTGAACGACCCAGCCAACGACCAGGTCGATGACCTGGCCAACGACGGTCCCCCCGCATCGGTGGAGACGGTGGAGTCGGTCGTGCGCGCGCAGCTGGCCCGGGCGCTCGGCGGGCGCCGAGGGATGGTCGAGGCGGCCGTTCCGACGTTGCTGTTCACCCTGCTGTGGCTGACCACCCGTCAGCTCCAGCTGGCCCTCGTGGTCAGCGTGGCGGCTGCGGTGCTCCTGCTGGTGGCCCGGATCGTGCAGCGCTCGACGGTGCAGTTCGCCGTCAACGCCTTGGTGGGCATCGGGATCGGTTGGCTCTTCGTCTCGATGTCGGCCCACCGCGGCGGCAGCGCCGACGACCAGGCGTTGGCCTACTTCCTGCCCGGCATCATCTACAACACCGCCTACACGGCCGTTCTGGCCACCACCTGCCTGGTCCGGTGGCCCCTGGTCGGCTTCATGGTCGGCAGTGTCACCGGCGACCCGACCGCGTGGCACAAGGATCCCCAGGTCGTGCGGCTCTGCACGCTGCTGACCTGGCTGCTCGTGCTGCCGTGCCTGGTGCGGGTGGTGGTCCAGGCGCCCCTGTGGTTCGCCGGCTCGTCGGGGACGATCGACCCGGGCGCAGCCATCGCCGCCCTGGCGATCCTCAAGATCGCGCTGGGCTGGCCGCTCCAGCTCGCCGGCCTGGCCTCGATGGCCTGGCTGCTGGCCCGCAACCACACCCCGGTGGAGCAGCCGGCCTGACCGGCTACCCGCCGTGGCTGGACGGCGCGAGCAGCCGCTCGAGCTGGTCCTCGACGTCCGCCGGGACCACGAACAGCAGCTCGTCGCCGGCCTCGACCGGCTGCTCGAGGTCGGGTACGTAGACCTGACCGTCGCGCAGGATCGTGACCAGGGCGCAGTTCTCCGGGAACGGGATCAGTCCCATCGGCTTGCCGACGTAGGGCGAGTCGTCGGGCAGCGTCATCTCGACCAGGTTGGCGTTGCCCTGGCGGAAGGTGAAGAGACGGACGAGGTCGCCGACCGTCACCGCCTCCTCGACCAGGGCGGACATGATCCTCGGGGTCGAGACGTTGACGTCGACGCCCCAGGCCTCGGTGAAGAGCCACTCGTTGTTGGGGTGGTTGACCCGGCCGACAGTGCGCGGCACGCCGAACTCGGTCTTGGCCAGCAGCGAGGTCACCAGGTTGGCCTTGTCGTCGCCGGTGGCGGCGATGACCACGTCGCACTGGTCGAGGCGCGCCTCCTCCAGCGATGACAGCTCGCACGAGTCGGCCAGCAGCCACTCGGCGTCGGGGACCCGCTCGGGCTTGATCGAGCCGGGGTCCTTGTCGATGAGCAGGACCTGGTGACCGTTGGTGATCAGTTCGCGCGCGATTGAGCGGCCGACGGCTCCGGCTCCGGCGATGGCGACTCTCATGTGGTGGTCATCCGTTGTCCTCGGGGCCTCGGTCGAAGATGGCGTAGGCGTGCGCGGCGTTCTCCTCGCGCATCACCAGGTGCAGCAGATCGCCCTCCTGGATGACGCTGTCCTTGGTGGGGAGCATCCCCTCACCGAGGCGGTCAATCCAGGCGATCCG
Organism: Nocardioides sp.; assembly: GCA_046597165.1. Classification (GTDB taxonomy): domain Bacteria; phylum Actinomycetota; class Actinomycetes; order Propionibacteriales; family Nocardioidaceae; genus Nocardioides. The sequence goes on along the minus strand of JBKJLD010000094.1, from coordinate 5,439 downwards.
GCTGCGCGACTGCATCTGGAAGTCCACGGTGCGGTGGCCGATCCAGGCCTCGGTCACGGGGATCTGGTCGAGCCGGATGGTCCCGGACGGGTCACGGAAGTCCGGTTCCGCGCCGGCCGGCAGGATCCGGCGAAGCACCTGGTCCGCGGTCCACTTGACCGTGGCGACCGTGGTGATGCCGAGCCGCTGATAGACCTCGGCGCGGCCGGGATCGTAGATCCGGGCGACGACCTGCTGGATCCCGAACGTCTCGCGGGCCACCCGCGCGGCGATGATGTTGGAGTTGTCGCCGCTCGAGACGGCCGCGAACGCATCGGCGCGCCGGATTCCGGCCTTCTCCAGGACTGCCTGGTCGAAGCCGTACCCGGTCACCTTGTCGCCGTTGAACCCCGGGCCCAGGCGCCGGAAGGCGTCGGGCTCGCTGTCGATGACGGAGACGGTGTGGTTCCGGTCCTCGAGGCTGCGCGCAAGCGTGGAACCCACGCGGCCACAGCCCATGATCACGACGTGCACGGGGGAGACGCTACCCCAGCCAGTGCCCGGGCCCCTGCCCCGCGTGTGCGCGCCGCTGAGCCAGAAGGGGCCGCAGCGCGGACTTTGGTCTAGCCTTCCCGTCGTGGGAGTCGGAGATGTGTCCAAGCGGATCCTGTTGGGGCGCAAGCTGCGCAGTTCCCAGCTGGGCGAGACCTTGCTGCCCAAGAGGATCGCGCTGCCGGTCTTCGCCAGTGACGCACTCTCGTCGGTGGCCTACGCACCAGACGAGATTTTCATCATGCTCTCGCTGGCCGGCGCATCGGCCTATGTGTGGTCGTGGAAGATCGGCATCGCGGTCGCGCTGGTGATGATCGCGGTGGTGATGTCCTACCGCCAGACCGTGCACGCCTATCCCAGCGGCGGCGGCGACTACGAGGTCGCCACGGTCAACCTGGGCTCGCGCGCCGGGACGACGGTGGCGAGTGCACTGCTCGTCGACTACGTCCTCACGGTCGCCGTGTCGATCTCGTCGGGCGCGCAGTACGCCGCCTCCGCGATCACGCCGCTCTACGGTCACGAGGCGACGTTCGCCTCGGTCATGGTGGTCGTCCTGATGGCGATCAACCTGCGTGGCATCCGCGAGTCGGGCACCTTCTTCGCGTTCCCGACGTATGCGTTCATGGTCGCGATCCTGGGGATGTGCGCGTTCGGGATGCTGCGGCTCGCCCAGGGCACCCTGCCGCACGTGGAGAGCGCCGGCCTCGACATCGAGAAGGCGCCGGGCTACGAAGGGTCGCTCACGACCTTCGCCCTGCTGTTCCTGCTGGCCCGCGCGTTCTCGTCCGGATGTGCGGCCCTGACCGGGGTCGAGGCGATCTCCAACGGAGTGCCGGCCTTCCGCAAGCCGAAGAGCAAGAACGCCGCCACCACCCTGCTCCTGCTGGGGATGATCGCGGTCACGATGATGATCAGCGTCATCGTGCTGGCCAAGCAGATGGGGCTGAAGTACGTCGACCCCAGCGACCTCGGCCGGATGACGATGGACGGCAAGCCGCTGCCCGACAGCTACGACCAGCACGCGGTGATCGCCCAGATCGCCAAGGCGGTGTTCAGCGACTTCGCGCCCGGCTTCTACCTGGTCGTCACGGTCACCGGGATCATCCTGGTGCTGGCCGCCAACACGGCGTTCAACGGCTTCCCGGTGCTCGGCTCGATCCTGGCCCACGACGGCTACGCCCCGCGTGCGCTCGGCTCGCGCGGCGACCGGCTCGCCTACAGCAACGGCATCGTCTTCCTGGCCGTCATGGCGATCATCCTCATTGAGGTCTTCAACGCCGAGACGACCAAGTTGATCCAGCTCTACATCGTCGGCGTCTTCGTGTCCTTCAACCTGAGCCAGCTCGGGATGATCCGGCACTGGACGCGGCACCTCAAGACCGAGAAGGACCCCGCTGAGCGGGGCCGGATGTTCCGCTCGCGTGTCATCAACGCCATCGGCCTGACGTTCACGGCCGTCGTCCTGGTCATCGTGCTGATCACGAAGTTCATGGCCGGGGCCTGGATCACGATCCTGGCAATGATCATCTTCTACATCATCATGCGCGGCATCCACGACCACTACGAGAGCGTCTCCGAGGAACTGGCCGCCGACGAGGAGGACAAGGTCATGCCGACCCGGGTCCACGCCATCGTGCTGGTCTCGAAGCTGCACAAACCGACCCTGCGGGCGCTGGCCTTCGCGAAGGCGACCCGGCCCAACGTCCTCGAGGGTGTCTACGTCGGCACCGACGCGGGCGCCACGAACCGGCTCCTGGAGGAGTGGGACGAGCGCAACCTCGGGGTGCCGCTCAAGGTCTTGCACTCTCCGTACCGCGAGCTGATCCGGCCGATCGTGGAGTACGCCCTCGAGATCCGACGGGCCAACCCACGCGGGGTGGTCGCCGTCTACATCCCCGAGTACGTCGTCGGGCGCTGGTGGGAGCAGTTCCTGCACAACCAGACCGCGCTGCGGCTCAAGGGCCGGCTCCTCTTCGCCCCGGGCGTCATGGTCACCTCGGTGCCCTACCAGCTCCGTTCGTCCCAGCTGGCCCGGGAGCGCGAGGAGCGCGAGCTCGGTCGGGTGCGTCCCGGCGACCTCAGGCTCGGCAACGTCGATGAACGCAGCGCCTCCACCCGCGGAAGACAGGTCGACCCGTGAGCCGCACTCCCCGGGCTCGCAAGGCACGCGGCGCCTCCCAGGTGGGTGCGCGCTTCGATGCCGTCGTCGGCCCGGTCGCCCACGGCGGGCACTGCATCGTGCGGCTGCCGGCGCCGGAGTCGCGCGTCGTGTTCGTCCGCCACGCGATTCCAGGTGAGACCGTGGTCATCCAGGTCACCGAGGGCACCGAAGGCGACAAGTTCTGGCGGGCCGACGTCGTCGAGGTCCTCGAGGCGTCGCCGCACCGCGTCCCCGCGCCCTGTCCGTACGCCGGTCCCGGCCTGTGTGGTGGCTGCGACTTCCAGCACGTCGGCGTCGGTCACCAGCGCGAGCTCAAGGGGGCGGTGGTCCGCGAGCAGCTGACCCGCCTGGCCAGGATCGACCTGCCGGTCACCGTGGAGCAGGTGCCGGGCGACGAGCAGGGCCTGCGCTGGCGCACGCGCGTCCAGTTCGCCGAGGGCCTGGACGGCGAGCGTGCCATGCGCGCCCACCGCTCGCGCCGGCTGATCCCCGTCGACGACTGCCTGATCGCCCGCAAGGACGCTCGTGAAGAGGCCCCCGCCGGCTCCGAGCGCGAGCGCGCGGAGACAGGACCGGCGCTGATTCTTGAGCGGGTGACGCTCGAGTCGGGGGTGACCCACGAGTTCGCCGTCGAGGCCGACGGCTTTTGGCAGGTGCATCCAGGCGCGCCGAAGGTCCTGGTCGAGACCGTGCTGGACTTCCTGGCCCCCCAGCCGGGGGAGCGGGTCATCGACCTCTACTCGGGCGTGGGCCTCTTCGCCCGCTTCCTCGCCGACGCGGTCGGGGGATCGACCCGGATCGTGGCGATCGAGGGCGACCGGCTTGCCGCCCAGCACGCCCGGGAGAACCTCGCCGGCTGCGAAGGCGCGAATGTCGAGTGCGGCACCGTCGACCAGGTCCTGGAGACGGCTTTCGACGAACCGTTCGACCTGGTGGTCCTGGACCCGCCACGTGAGGGCGCCCGGCGCAAGGTGGTCGAGCAGATCGTCGACCGGGCGCCGCGGGCGGTGGCCTACGTCGCGTGCGACCCCGCGGCCCTGGCCCGCGACATCGCCTTCTTTGCCGAGCACGGTTACGAGTTGAAGCGGCTGCGCTCCTTCGACCTCTTCCCGATGACGCACCACGTCGAATGCGTTGCATTGCTCACGAAAACCGGCTGTGACCTGCGGTGATGTGATTCCCTCGGAGCAGGTCGAATGCCGAAAATCGGCCTTAAGGCTCACTTTGAACCCCTTATGGCTCGCTTTGGTGGCGCACAGTCGCGATCAACCTCCGGTCGCGCCGTATCTGCCGCGTGGCAGCGCGGCCGTGGGCGTACGGTCTTGCCCGTGTCAGATCTCTAGGGCAGGGCAGTTACCTGGTGCGACTTGACTGGGGTGCGGTCGGCGCGCAGGCGTGCTCGGCGGACGTCTGCGTGGTCGTCGATGTCCTGAACTTCTCGACGTCGGTGACCATTGCCGTCGAGCGGGGGATGCGGGTGCTTCCCTTCCCGTGGAAGGATGCTCGGGCGGCTGACTTCGCTCGGGAGAATGACGCGGTGCTCGCGGTTGGTCGTCTCGAAGCGACCAAAGATGGAGCCGTTCTTGCGCCGTCGCTCTCGCCGGCCAGCCTGTTGGCTTGTGACCCAGTACCCAGGCTCGTGCTGCCATCGCCCAATGGCTCGACCACCGTCGCCGCGCTGAGTGAGGTGGGTTCGACGGCACTCATTGGCTGTCCTCGGAACGCGGTAGCTGTTGGAAGACACCTCGCCGTCGAGGCCGCTCGTGGCCACTCGGTGGCGGTCGTGGCCGCCGGTGAGCGATGGGGGAGCGACGAATCGCTGCGACCGGCTCTAGAAGATCACCTCGGGGCCGGCGCCATCATTTCGGTCCTGTTGGCACGCAGCCCCGGGTTGAGTGTCAGTCCGGAAGCGCGGGCGGCGGCGCGCCTATGCGATGCGAGCGAGCCTTGCCTGGAGTCTTGGATGCGGGACAGCGTTGGGGGTCGGGAACTTCGAGACGGGGATTTGATGCTGACGTGGCCGTCGCGACCGACCTCGATTCGTCGGACGTGGTTCCGGGGATGGTCGGGGCAACCTTCACACTTCTTGAAACGGACGACTGACTGCTACTTCAGTCGAGCAGGGCGAGGTACTGCTGGCGTGCCTTCATGGCGTGGATGAGCATTTGATCCCCGCCGTCTCCGGTCAGCACGATCACCTCCGGGATACGACCGTGCGTGTCGAACCCGAGGCGGAGTTGGCGATGCGGGTCGTCACCGAGGTCACGCAGGAAGACCGGATGCTCGGCGGCCTGAATGGAGTCCGCGGGATCGATGCCGTGCTTCAGGGCTGAGTCGCGGACCCTCACGCCACGAAGGCACGGATCGCGGCGCGGATGATCTCCGAACGCGACTGGTGATCGTGTTGGGCCCGGTCGTCGAGTTGGGCCAGCAGCGTTGCGTCGAGACGGACCGGGACGACCCGGCCTGGCCCGTCGCCGACCGGCTTGCGGCCACCCTTGCGCAGCATCTCAACGTCGTAGCCGGCCTCAGCCTCCGCCACCCACTCGTCGATCTGGTCCTCAGGGACCTCGGCGCCGTTGATCTTCATGATGCAAGTGTAATACGAATGGTCTTCGCTACAAGGCTATTGTCGGCGTACGACCTCACGTGTCGGTCGGTGTACGACCTGACGTGTCGGTCTCGGCGTGCTGATCATGGCATGGGTTCACCTGCGGTGGTGAGGTCGAAGCGGTCTTTGAGCCGGT
>JBKJLD010000068.1:0-38874 GCA_046597165.1 Nocardioides sp. | reverse complement strand
CGTCGCGTCGGCATGAGCCGCGACGGTCTCTACAAGGCACTCTCCGAGGAGGGCAACCCGACCTGGTCGACCATCCTCAAGGTCACCAACGCACTCGGGCTGCGCTTCGAGCTGCACACGGTCGCGTGAGCCCTCCGAAATTCCGCAGGGATTCCGCAGGAGATCCATTCGAGGCCGAAATCAGCCATCATCGACCGACGATCGAAATCAGTGTTTGCGCAGGTCAGACCGTGTTTTTCCGAGTTGATCAAGACATGCCAACACCGCTTGGGGTGTTCGAGCTCTACTACGACATCTGATCAACGCGGATCCTGGTCCGCACGAGTCGTCGAAGTCGGCGGCTGATCTGGAAAGCTTCGGACGTCTTCCAGGTCAGCCGCCGTCATTGATTGCTGGGCATATCGACTGCAGTCAGGCGAGCGGACGCTCCAATGGGGACCTCAGGCTGGGATGTCGACCATTCGACTGCACATGCCGGCGCTGCTCGATAACCTTGCGCAATGTCGGCTCGCCCAACGGTCGCAGCCGTCGTTGCTGTTCTGACCCTGCTCACCCTCCCCATCGTCGCCGCGACGTCGTCCGCCGCCGCGGCGTCCGAACTTGGCGCGGAGCAGGTGACTCTCGGGCGCGCCACCGCCCCGGCGCTCGCCGGCACCCGACCGTTCCGCCGAGACCGCGCCGCGACCGGCCGCCTGAAGGTCACCATCACAACCCCGACCGGCGTGGCAGCCAGCGTCCGCCTGAAGGGCCCGAGTTCGGTGGTGGTGCGCAAGCCGGAGGCCGGCCGCCGCCTGGCCAAGACGCTGCGCGTCTCGCCGGGACGCTACAAAGTCATCGTCGACCCCGTCGTGACCGAAGGCGTGCTCTACCAGCCGCTCCGAGTCGTACGCGCCGTCACCGTGCACGGCGATCGCCGAGCCGGTCTGGCCCTCAGGCTCGTCAAGGCCGATGCCGCGCGGCTCGGCGTCACGGCCGTGGCCGCCACGAGCGCCGACCTCGCCTGGCGCGGACCCGCCGGCGCGACCTACGCCCTGCGCCGCGCGACCGGCCCCACAGCACCACGCACCCGCGCCGCCGGTGCCAGAGTCGCGGTGCAGGGCCGCGCCGCCCACGACCAGGTCCTGGCCGCTTCCACGACGTACTCCTACGCCCTTTTCGTCCGACGCAAGGACGGCGTCTGGGCGCCGCCGGTGGCGACGACGCTGACGACCAGCCCTGCCGCGGGCGAGGGCGGGGGTGACGGCGCGAGTGTCACGCTGCCGGGCGCGGTCGTGGTTCCCCCCACCGCCACGCCCGACGTGACCGTCACCTCGGGGAAGGTGCGCTGGCGCGTGCCCACCGGCGACCCGGTGCCCGCGCTCGGCGGCGGAGTGGTGCTGCCGAAGGCCGACAACCTGCCGTTCGGGTTCGTCGGCCGGGTCGCCACGATCGCCCCCGACGGTCACACCCTCACGCTCGTGCCGGGCGCGTTGGTCGACGTCTTCAGCTACCTCGACGTGGCTGTCGATCTCGACACCCTGCCGAGCCAGCAACTGCACGTGGCCCCGCGCCAGCGGCGCGCCGCCGTCGGGTCGGACCGCCACGACGGCTGCGGGGTGGACGCCGCCGCGGTGCTGCCCGGCATCGCCCTCGACTTCGAGCCGGGCGGGCACCTGCTGCTCGGCATCCACAACTCCTTCGGCATTCCCGACGGACTGACCTACGACGTCCGCTTCGCGCCGACCTTCACCTACCACTCGGGCGTCCACGTGACGGCCGGGGTCAGCTGCACCTTCGACCTGCGCGCCTTCTTCGCCACGATCCCCAACCCGCTCGGCCTGCCGCTGGCGGTCAAGGCGGGGAGCGAGATCACATTGTCGACCGAGGGCGCCGCCGACCTCGCCGGCTACACGCTGGCGGCCACCGTCGGCGGCTACGTCAAGGGCACCCTCAGCGCGGGCGACACCCACGTGGACGACAGCGGGCAGGTCTTCGAGGTCAGCCCGGTCGAGCAGGAGACAGGTGATGCGGCCCTTTCGTCGATCACGCTCAGCTACGGCAGCCGCGTCACCTTCGGTTTCGGCGGTGGTACGCCGGCGCTGGGCGCCATCGGCGGCATCAGCGGCCACCTCGAGCCGGTCAGCCTCACTTTGCGCGACGCCAACGCAGGCAGCAGCACGTCGTGCCGCAACGTCGATCTGGCCTCGAGCGGTGGCCTGGGGCTCAACGTCTCGGCCTGGGCCGGTCCGCTGAGCGCGTCGGCGTCGGTCGACTTCATGTCTGTGCGCGCCAGTTGGCCGGGCTTCCCGGCCGACGTACCGACCGCCTGCGGGACCACGACCTTGCCGACGATCGCGACCACGGCCCTGAGCCCGGCCACGATTGGCGTCCCCTACAGCGCCCGGCTGCGCAGCGCCGACGACCGCCCCGGCACCTGGACGCTGACTTCCGGTGTTCTGCCCGACGGGCTCGAACTGAGCCGCGACGGGCTGCTGTCGGGCACCCCGGCCGCACCCAAGGTCAGTGTCGACCTCGAGTTCCGCCTCACCGACAACCGCGGGCGGGCGGCCACCCGCACTCTCACGCTCACGGTGGACGGGTTCGCACCCACCGGCTTCACCAGCGCGGCCGTCGTCCCGACCCTCCCCGCCGACGCCAAGACCACCGGGCAGAGCTCGCCGCTGACATACCTCTCCTGCGCCAAGGCCCTCACGCACTACTGCGTGGCGAGCGGCAACTACGTACGGACCGACGGCACGTACGAGCCCTACCTCGTCGTCGATGAAGGCGCTGACTCCCACGTGCTGACGCTGCCACGCGACAGCGGCACGATCGCCTCGGTGGCAGGCTTGTCCTGCCCCGAGCCCGGCTGGTGCGCGCTGTGGGGCGCCGCGCCCGACGGCACGTCACACGTGCTCGTGCTCGACGACGACGCCCTCACCGACCTCGGTGAAGTCGTGGCCACCGGATTCGCCGACGACGGCGGTTACTCCAACATCTCCTCCCTCAGCTGCGCCGCCGCCGGCGACTGCGCCGCCGTCGGCACCTACCTCCGACCCGGCCGACTGCCCAGCAGCGCCGTCGTCGTCGACCTGCACGGTCTCACCCTGACCGCCGCCCCGGCCCCTCTCCCGGCCGCGGCGGCACCGGGCGCGGCCGCCAGCGGAGGAGGCGTCACCTGCCGCGCCTCGGGGTGGTGCCTGGCTCTCGGTGAGGCCACCAGCACCGGGGCGCCGTTCAAGCTGGCCCTCGTGCGCGACAACGGCAGATGGAGTGCCGAGGCCGCCCCTGTCCCCGAGCAGGGCTTCGGCGTGGACGCCACCGGCGACCTCGTCTGTCCGGCCGACGGCGAGTGCAGCGCCCTGGGCCGCACCTTCGACCAGGGCCGCATGCAGGCCATCGCCCTGCGGCTCCACGCCCATTCCTGGAGTCTCACCACCCTGCCCCAGACGCCGGTCCCTGCCCAGGGCAACGACCCGACCGACGTCCAGCCACAAGAGATGAGCTGCCCCACCGTCACTGACTGCGTCGCGGTCAGCATCCAGGGCGACCGCAACAGCAGCTCCCCGTACTACTCAGTCCTCGCATCCACCATTTCCCGGTTTCACAACGGCACCTGGACCACGACCGTTGCCCCCGACCTCCCCGGCTCGGACTCTCGCGAGCCCCAGGGTCGCCTGACCAACGTCGTCTGTTCCTCACGGGGCAGCTGCGTGATCGTGGGCACGTCCTACTACGGCAGCTACGGAAGCGGGGTACGTCGGGCTGTCGGCTTCCTGCTCGACGGCGCTCAGGCGCCCCAGCAGCTCGCCGCCCCCGACGTCGCCAACCACTCCTACGCGGTGACGGTGGACTGCGCCTCAGTCGCCAGCTGCGTTGTCGCCGGCTGGTACGACATCGGCTACTCCGCCTCGCCGGGCCTGCTTTACCGCCTCGACCTGCACGAGTAGCCGCCCGGCAGGTGGCCGACCCGACTCACCCCAGGAAGGACAGGATCCTCCCCATGAGGTCGGATCGCCCTGCTTCGTCTCCGTACGACTCGAACGGGAAGGCAAGGAAGACGAGTCGGTAGCGGGAAGTGGAAACCGCGAGACCATCAGTCGCGCCGCTGTCGTCGGTGAAGACCGCCTGCGCGGCTCCGACGAGACTCAGCCGGTCTTCGTAGGAGCCGGTCACGACTCCGGCGACCAGCGGCACCGACCCGACCGTGTCAGTGAGCGGACTGCCCGGGACCCCGTGGACAGCCTCGGTGGGGTGGTCGTTCTGGCGTTCGGTGCCATCCCAGGCGACGTGCAGATAGCGACGCGCGAACCGAGTCGTGCCGCCGGCCTGGTCCAGAACGTCCTGGCCCGAGACGAACAATCGACCACCAGCATGGAGATATCTCCCCAGGAGGGGCTCGTAGCCGCGCATGGGCGCCGGGTAGGAGCTGCCGGTGAACCAGACCACCCGCGGGTGAGCCCGCAGATAGGACTCCGGGATCGCGGGGTGGAGGCTCAGGTCCCACACCGCGTAGTCAGCGCCTCGCGCATCGAGCGCCGCTGAAACGGCTGGCAACGACTGCGCATCGGAGTCCTGACTCCCCTGCACCACGAGCGTGTCTGCTGTCGCGGCAACCGATACCAGCCGCGCCGCCGATGGCCGCGAAGATCCCCGGGTGGGCGCGATCCTCAGGGTCGTGCGCTCTCGGACGCCGTCGCGAGTCCCTTCAGGCACGCGCACTTCGACACAGACCGAGCTTGCGTCGGCCCCGTCAGCAGCGGGAAGGCTGGTGATCGTTCGAGAGCAGTCGGCGCTCAGCACCCGAGCAGGCCATGAGCCACGCACCTCGATGCGGTAGCGACCCGGGGCACGTCCCAGATGGCGCACGTGCTCGTGGAAGGAAACGACGTGGCCGGGCCGCGCGCCCTGGAGGTCCCGACGAGCGGCGAAAGCTGCTCGTCGGGTCACGACGACGGCTGTGGTGGTCGGGCTGCCGCTCGTTCCCACGCCCTGTGCCGAGGACACTCGCAGGCGATCGGCGACGATGCTTCGCACGTTCGACGGGAGCCGTCGATCGAGTGTCGCGCTCAGGCTCAACGAGACCGTGCCGCCGGCTGGGACCGTGAGGCCCGACCACGTGGGGACACCTCGCCGCAACGATCCACCCTGGCCGACCCGCGCCCTGCCCACATGGGCCGGAAGCGGTGCGGTGACGCTGACCCCGGAAGCACTCTGGTCGCCGATGTTCTTCACCTTGATCGTGTACCTGATGGCGCCGCCGGGCTTCACGGAGGCCGGTTTGGCGCTCCGGGAGACCACCAGGGCCGGTAACGGGCCACGGGTCAACAGGGTGTAGGCGCCCCGGCCGTGCGTTCCTGCAGCAAGCGTGCCGTGGCTCGCGTCGTAGTCGAGACCCCACACCGCGACGCGGGGCAGGCCACTGGCCAGCTGGCTCCACGTGGCGCCGGCGTCGGTGGTGATGAAGACACCGACGTCGGTGGCCGCGTAGACCGTACGACTGCTGGAGGGGTCGACCACGAGGTTGTTGACGGGCACGTCAGGCAGGTTCCCGCTCGCGTCACGCCAGTGACGACCACCATCGGTGGTGGCGAAGACGTGTCCCGGCAGTTGCGGGGATCCCTCGTCGAAGCCGGCAAAACCCGCATAGGCGATCCGCCAGTTGGAGCGGTCCACGGCGATCTGGTCGACGGGTCTCGGGGGGAGCACGCCGGCACCCACACGAGTCCACTTGGGATGTGGATTGACCGTTGCGTCCGCACTCACCTGGACGTACCCCTCGGACGTCCCGGCGTAGACGCCGGTTCCGGCGTCGGACAGGCCGATCGCCGACACGAAACACCCGCTCGCACCGTTGGGTGCAGACTGACCCTCAGGACAACCGCTGGTCAGGTCCCCGGAGATGGGCGCCCAGTGCACGTCGCCAGCACGCGCCGTTTCGGCGTTGAGGGTTCGGTACACGCGGTAGGTGCCGAGAAAGAGTTCGTTCGGATTGCCCTGGTTGAGGGCCATGGGCACGTAGAACTCCTCCCGGTCGTTCACGTTGATGCCGCCGTCGATCATCTCCTGGCCGAAGGTCGAGCCCACCTCGGTCGGGTCGTAGCGGAAGGGCGAGATGAAGAAGTACTCGCCGAAGACGTACGCCGCTGCCGCCCCGGGGGTCGCCTGGTTCGGCGTGGACTGGTCGACCTCCACGTATCCCCCGTCGCCTCCGGACTGGTCGAACCAGCGGCCGTCGTTGATCGAGGCACGTTGGGTCCCGTTGTCCTGGGTTCCTCCCCAGAGCTGGCCGTCGACTGCGGGCACCGTCTGGATGCTCGTGTACTGAGCGATCGACAGACCCGTCGAGTGGACCACCTGACTGGTCGACGGATCAACCTGACCGTTGAGGTCCTGCCAGTCGACGGCAGAGAGGGGGTCTCCGGACTGGTTGCGGCCACCCCGGTTCGTGGACTGCCACACCCCTCCGTCGTTGCCCACGGCGATGTGGTGGGAGTCAGTCGGGTCGAATGCGAGCGCATGGAAGTCTGGATGCATGTTCCAGCCGAGATCGGTCCAGGTGGCTCCCCCGTCGACGGAGCGGTAGATCCCCCCGGAGGGCGGGGTCGTGTCGTAGTTGTACTGGCCCAGCGCATACACCGTGTTCGCGTCGTTCGGGTCAGGCTTGATCTCGTTGTCGTAGTAGCACTGGTCGCCGCAGTACCCGACGACCGAGTTGGGGCCGGAGCCGGGCCCGCTGGAGTCGCTCCAGGTGGCACCCCAGTCCGTCGACTTGAAGACTCGCGCCGGGTGGTACTCACCGCCCGCGTCGTAGTAGTCGAAGCCCGTGTACAGCGTGGGCGCGCCGGCCCCAGCCGGGTGGGTGATGCCGAGGGCCAAGTGGGTGCCGTGATCCAGGAGGTAGTCGGGCAGGCCCTGCTGGCTGAACCGCCAGCTGTTTCCGTGGTCGCGGCTGACGTAGATTCCGTCGCCGAAGAACGACGCGACCACCGTGGCCGGATCTCGTGGGTCGACCACCACATCCGTGGCCCCACGATCTGCCTTGGGGAACGACAGGACGAGGGACCATGTGGCACCAGAATCCGTGGACTTCCAGATCCCGTAACCGGCGTGCTGCGTGGAGGCGACATAGTGGGAGCCCGCGATGCCGGTCGTGACAGCCGCGTAGACCGTGGAGGGATCAGTCGGGTCCACGGCCAGGTCGCTCACCGACTCGCCGGTGAAACGGCTCGAGACATGGGACCAGGTGATCCCGCCGTCCGCCGAGCGCCAGACCCCGTCGCCGAAGTAACCATCGGGTGCCATGGTCCCCTCGCCCGTGCCCTCGTAGACGATGGTGTCGTCGCTCGGGGCCACCGCCAGCGCACCCACCGACTGACTCGCGCCCGCCGGGGTGCGCGGAGTCCAGGTGCCGTCGACCCCGGCGGTCGTGTCGTAGGTCCACACACCACCCTGGGCTGCACCCAGGAGCAGCGTGCCGTCGTGGCGGAAGGCGAGTGCGGAGACCCGGCCAGAGGTCGCGACCGGCACCTTTCTGGAGTTCGTCACCTGTACCACGGGGTCGGGACCTCGATGGTTCCACGTTGCCGCGGCGCCCGCCCGACCAGATCCCCGGTATCCGGGCCGCCGAGCCAGGTCTCTCGCCTCGCTGACGCCCCGGCCCCGCAGCCGCGCTGCCCGGGTGATGTCGAGGCCAGGACTGCCTGCGACCAACCGGTCCGCGTAGTAGTCGATCCGCCTGGCGGGCCCGACCCGACCTTCATCGGCGCCGGCCAGCTCTTCGGCAATCTCCCCCTTGGGCGTCAGCTGCACGGGGGCGTCGTCACCCGGCACCGGGTTGGAGAGCGTCGCGATCGCCGCACCGGAGAACGCCAAGGACAGCGCGACGCCGATCGTGGCGATGTGGGAGAAGCGGTGACGCGAACCAATCATCATGACTCCGTTGGTAGAACGGGAGCATCGAACCGTCGGCTCGCCCAGGTCTGGTGGACCGTGCAGTGGCACGGCAGCGCTACCCGAGGTATCGCCTACAACGACCGTGGGTGGGCGAGGTCACGGTCCGTTTGTTCGGCACCGACCGGGCCCCCAACGACTCCTCGGCAGGCGATCAGACCTGGTGTGGCCGACCGGCTCCAGGCCACCACGACCGCGCCGACCACGCTCGCCGCGGGCTCGATCTCAGGGCTCTCGTACGCCGTCGGGCGGCTCGAGAGACAGGGGTGGGTGACCCGCCGCCCCTATCGGTTGGACGGCCGACACTCCGAGGTCATCCTCACGACGCCGGAATGGAGAAAATCGACGCGACCGCGAATCAGATCCTCCAGGTGGCCAATCCCGACATCTCCGAGCTCCTCACGCGAGGTTGCCCATCGCGACGTCCTGGCCGTCGGCGGTGTGCGGGTCCTCGTCGATCGCCGCGACGGCAGCCGAACGCTCGGGGTGAGCGGCCCGGCGCCGGTCGAGGTGTACGCCGGCGATCATGCACCGCACGGACCCACCGGCGAGCTCGATCGTCGGGATGTCGATGGCGATGATCTCGCAGGACTCCTCGATCGCCGCGACCTGGTCCGGGCGCAGGCTTCGGCGAGCCCGCGCCGACATCGCCATGACGTAGCGGCGACGCCCTTCCGGCGTACGTCCGCAGAGCTCGACGGCATTGCCGGCAAAGTCCCGGATCTGGTCCTCGGTCAGCTCCACGACGGTCCTCCCGTTGACCGAGAGCCGCTCGCGGACCTCGGCACGTCGCTGGGCGTCGGGGATCATCTCCAGGGCGATCATCGCGACCTCGGTCCCGATGCAGGCGATCACGTTGGTGTGGTAGACCGGCACACCCGCGGAGTCAACCGCGTCGAAGGCCATCGGCTCATAGCCGAAGTCGGTGCAGAACCGCTCCAGGACGTGGGTGTCCGCCCGGTGGCTGCGCGCCGTGTAGGCGACCCGCGACATGTGGTCGAGGACCATCGCGCCGGTGCCTTCGAGGAAGATGCCGTCCGGTTCGAGGCCGGAGTAGTCGATGATCGTCTGGACCCGGTACTGCGACTTGAGCAGCTCCAGGACGTCCGCGCGGCGCTCGTGGCGGCGGTTGGAGGCATACATCGGGTAGACCGCGATGGTGCCGCCCGCATGGGTGGACAGCCAGTTGTTCGGGAACACGCTGTCGGGGCGGGTGTGGTCCTCGTCCTCGAAGACGTGGACGGTCACGCCGACGTCGCGGAGGGCCTGAGCCACCGCGTCCATCTCGGCCAGGGCGCTGATCGCCGTCGCCTCGTCGGTCTGGCCCTCCGGAAGATCGCGCTGGAAGGCGTTGTCGGCGGCCGTGGCGGGGTTGGGGATGAACCGCTCCGCACGGATCAGGATGACGGTGGTCGGGGCCTGGGCACTCACGGGTGGAATCTAGAGCATCGATGCGCGGCGGCGTGAGGGCGCCTACCATCGGCGGGGACGCGCGAACTGGCCAGAACTCTCCCTGATCCCTCCACGAGGAAGCACCATGTTGAAGAAGCTCGCCGCGGGAGCGCTGGCGGTCACCATCGCTGCGACCGTTGTCGGGCCTTCGCCGGGACAGGCGGCCACCGGACACCACCGTTCCGAGGCCACCGTCCTGGTCATCGGGGACTCCCTGACCGCCCGAAGCCGGAACAAGCTGGAGGCCCTGGGCCCCACCTGGACCATCGACGGCGTCCGGGGACGCCACGTCAGCA
The DNA here is from genome assembly GCA_046597165.1 of Nocardioides sp. Taxonomy (GTDB): domain Bacteria; phylum Actinomycetota; class Actinomycetes; order Propionibacteriales; family Nocardioidaceae; genus Nocardioides. Next base: position 29,194 of record JBKJLD010000068.1, on the reverse strand, counting down.
AGCTCAACGACGTGCTGGCCGTGCACCTCGCCCAGGCTCCGCCCCCGGACGTCCTGGTCATCGCGCTCGGAACCAACGAGAGCCCCAGATGGACCGAGGACGACTACGTGCGGGTCACCCAGATGGTCCCCGAGACGACCGGCATCGTCTTCGTGACGACCTACCGGGACGCGACGACCTGGGGCAGGGACCGCGCCGACATCCAAGGTGTGTACTCCGCGTGGATGCGCCACATCGCGCGAACCCGCCCGCTCACGACCACGGTCACCTGGCGCCGTCGAGTCACCCGCCGCCCGGCCCTGCTGGTGGACGGCACCCACCCCACCGACCCGAAGGGAGAGCTCACGTGGGCTCGGATGGTCTCCAACGGGGTGGATCTCGTCAGGCAGCCGTGATCTCGGCTAGAAGGTGCCGCTGTTGTTCGAGGCCTTGGTGCACGTAGCAGTCGTCGTGTAGAGCGGCCCGTTCCAGTTGGACAGCTTCGCGCGGATCGTCATCGTCCACACCGTGCTGGCACCGTCGTCGGTCTGGGTCCCGGTCAACGAGATCGCGTGCGTCTTGCTGGTCCCGGTGGCCTTGGTCGTCGTCCCCCTCAGCAGCGTGTAGGTGTACGTCGAGCCGGTCGGACCGGCATCGGTGAACGAGGAGATCGCAAAGTTGATCCCCTCGGTGCTCCCCGCCTTGGTGCAGGTGTAGCTGCCGTGAACCTGGGTGAGTGTCGCCATGGTGGCCGTGGCGACACTCAGGCCGGCCGGGCTCTGGACGGCCGCGAACTTTGCCATCGCAGATGCCGGGACCAGGATCAGGCTCGCCACCACCAGCACGATCGACGCTGCCCGACGGCAACGATCGAGGCTGGTCATGGGGTGCTCCAGTTCGCGAGTGGGTGGCTAAGGGCGCTCGGCAGAGCGGTCCGACGGATGCAATTCTCCCGGGCGGGACTCAAGGACCACCGCGATGAGCCTCAAGAAAGCGACAAGTTCTGACAGTATTCACCCATGTCGACTGACTCGGGTGAAGCCAGGAAGGCCCTCGTCGTCGAGGACGACGAGGACATGAGGGAGCTGATCAGCTTCACCCTGTCCACCCAGGGCTTCGTCGTGACCGCCGTGGACAGCGGCCTCGTCGCGGTCGAGACCGTGCGTACCCTCGATCCAGACCTGATCACCCTCGACCTCGGACTGCCCGGAATCGACGGGATCGAGGCCTGTCGCCGGATCCGCGAGATCACCGACGCCTACGTCGTGATGATCACTGCCCGCGACGACGAGGTCGAGCGGCTGATCGGTCTCGAGACCGGCGCCGACGACTTCCTCTCGAAGCCGTTCAGCCCCCGCGAGCTGAAGGCCCGCGTCAATGCCATGTTCCGCCGGCCCCGCCGCGGACCGGCTCCCGCGCCGGCTGCCGAGCCGATCGTGGCGGGTGCCGACGAGCACGAGGTGCTGCGACACGGCGAGTTGTCCGTGGATGTCGAGGGCCGCCGGGCCTTCCAGAACAGCACCGAGCTCTCCCTCACCCGCACCGAGTTCGACCTGCTCACCGAGCTGATGCGCACCCCGACCCGGGTCTGGTCCCGCGAGGCGCTGCTGCGCTCGGTGTGGGACACCGAGTGGGCCACCGACACGCACCTGGTCGAGGTCCACATCGGAAACCTGCGCCGCAAGCTGGGCGAGGGTCCCGGTTCGTCGCAGTTCATCCGCACCGTGCGCGGGGTCGGCTACCGGATGGAAGCACCGAGCTGAACCTCAGGCGCTGAGCTGGGTTTCGAGGTATGCCGCCAGCGCCACGTCTGCGCGAGCAGCCACGGCCGCCAGGTCCGCCGCCGCCGCCCGGGCGGCGAGCACGTCGGCGCGGCGTACGTCGCCCTCGATCACGAGGGCGAGACCGGCCAGCTCGCACGTCCCGACCGTGGCCGAGGAGACCTTGAGACTGAGGATCGCGTCCAGCGCGCCGTCGACGTCCGCGGCCAGCAAGGTCGCGTGGATCCTGGAGATCCGGCCGGAGAGCATCTGGCGATAGCGGGAGGCGAAGACCGAGACGAAGCTCTGGTCGTCGACCTCGCTCGCCAGCCGGCGCAACCGCTTCGGGTCGAAGGCGGGCGGCGCGGGCCTGGTGGCGGTCTTCATGCTGCGTGGACCTCGTCCGTGTCGGTGCCGATGCGGACGACGTCACCTTCAGGGCTGGGTTCGTCGTTGCTGTCGTCGGCGGCGCCGTCCGGCGCGTCGGTGGGCTGGTCGTCGTCCTCGTCCGAGCCCCAGATGAGGCTCATCCCCAGGTAGATGAGTCCGATGAGAGAGATCCAGAAGAAGCCGTGCTGGACCGCCGGGCTCCGCAGCATCCGGATGGCGGTGCCGAGCTTCGGGATCACCGCGGTGGACTGCCAGACGGTGTCGTCGGCCAGGACCGCGGTCCAGGGGTCGTTGTCGGAGTTAGCGTCGCCCTTGGTGATGATCGCGATGGTGCCGTCGGCCTTGTGCATGATCTTGGTGACCCGGTGAGTCTCGACCCGGTGGTCCTCGACCGGGATCTTGTAGCTGATCACGTCGCCGACCTGCAGGTCAGCGGCCGGCTTCGGGACGGTGACCACGACGTCGCCGGGCGAGATGCCCGGCTCCATGCTGCCGGTGAGCATCGTGGAGGTGCGGTAGCCCAGCAGGTGCGGGCCGACCGCGATCAGGAAGAAGACGACCAGGCAGAGCGCCACGACGGCGTTGATGGCCAGACCGACCAGGCGGCGGCCGAGCGGGCGCCGGGGCGAGCCTGAGGCCTTGGCGGACCCAGCGTGGGGGGTCTTGGTCGGCACGACGACCTCGCTGCGCTCGGCCCGGTGACGGCCGACGCTGGTGTGCTGAATGGCGTAGCTCATGGTCGGCTCCTGATCTGCTGGCGGGCGGGCGTGGCGGCGGTGCAGAGCCCGGTGTGGTCGCCTGCTCGGTCAGGCGACCACACCGGGGGTCGATCAGCGGAAGTCTGCGGTCCGCTGGGTGGCGTCGAACTTGAAGGTGACGGCGTTGGTCAGGCCCTGGAAGGTGTCGCCTGCGCTGGTGGGCAGGACCAGCGAGAGGCGCAGGTTGGAGGCGGCGGCCACGGAGTTCAGCGTGGTGGTGGCGGCACCGAGGTCCAGGTTCGTCCCGATGACGGCGCGGGAGGCGATGATCGAGGTGGTGACGCCGGCGCAGGTGAGCTGGTTGGTGGTGCCGACCTGGGCCCAGGCGATCGAGCACTGGTCGACGCTCAGCTGGAGGCCGTTGGTGGCATCCGTGGACAGCAAGTTCGCGGTGCCGGCGGTCGTGGTGAGCAGGACGCTGCCGAACATCTCGGTGTCGCTGCTGCGAGTGAGGGTGACGGCACGCTGGATGGTGTCGCCGGGGACCAGGTTGGTCGCGGCCACGGTGGTGCCGAGGCTGGCGTGCTGGCTCAGGTTGATGTCGACCTTGCCGGCCGAGACGCTCTCGCTGGCCGACGTGGTGTCGGTGAAGGAACCGAAGGTGCCGAGCCCCGCGACGCTCGCGGCGCCGCCGACCAGGACGACGGAGGCGAGGATCTTGGCACTGTTCTTCCGGAGGGAGGTGCGCATCGGAGTAATCCTTTGAGTCAGGACCAGGATCCGGGGGCCGGCGTGGTCGGTTCTGTTGATGAACACGACTCTGCAGGCCGCAACTCAAGGCACGGTCCGGTGTTTGCCTCAGGTTTCCTCAAGGCTTCTGCAAGACCGGACTAGCCAGCCCGCCCAGCCAGCTCGGCGTACCACCGGGCCACGGTCGCGGGGTCGTGACGCAAGGCCGCGGAATGCACCGTGACCTCGGTCGTCGAGATCCCCGGAATCCCGGTGGCACGCCACGAGCCACACGGCTGAACCCGCTCCCGCTCGAGCAGCGTCACGAGTCGTTCGTGGATCACGTCCACCTCGTCCTCGATGAACGCCTCGAAGCTGTTCGTGGCCGGGGGATCCGGGTTCACCCGCAAACCCACGGTCACGAGCTCGGCCGCGAACGCGCGCGCCCAGGCGGCGTACTCCCCCATCAGCGGCAACCGGTCGCGCAGGCCCACGAGCCCCGACACGGCGTACGGCGTCATCCGGTAGAGCTGCCCGCCCATCCGCTGACGCCAGCCGCGCAGCTCGTCCATCACGTCCTGCTCACCGGCCACCGCAGCGCCCGCGAGGCCGCCAAGGCCCTTGTAGAAGGAGACGTAGATGCTGTCGGCCAGCGCCGCGACCTCGGCGAGCGGCCGGGCGTACCCCGGCGCCACCTCCCAAAGCCGGGCGCCGTCCACGTGCAGCGGCACGCCGAGCTCTCGGGCCGCGTCCGAGATGGCGACCAGCTCCTCCCACGGGGGCACCAGGAAGCCGGCATCCCGCAGCGGGAGCTCCACCAGCGCCGCCCCCAGACCCGGCGTCAGGGCGCGGAGGTCGGCCGCCGTGGCCGTGCGGCGATCAACGGTGAGCGGCTCGAACAACAGGTCGTGCAGGAGTCGAGGTCCGTCGTTCTCGTGGTGCAGCAGGTGTGACAGGTCCTCGATGGCAACGCGCCGGGAGCCCTTGCGCTCGCACCAGACCCGCAGCATCGACTGCTGGGCCATCGTGCCGCTCACGAAGAAGACCGCGGCCGGCTTGCCGAGCAGCTCGGCGACCTGCTCCTCGAGCATTGTCACGGCCCCGCCGGAGCCGTAGACGTCCCACTCCTGGATCCCCAGCTCGTCGCAGCCGCGGGCCAGGTCGGCCAGGATCTCCCCGGGGCTGGTCCGCGGGTGCCACACCACGGTGTCGCTGCAGGCCTTGATGGATTCGCGTAGACGTTGCTCGAGCTCGCTCACCGGGACACACTGTCAGGTTGCTGGCAGGTCACCTAGGGCATGGTGGTCGCACCCCGCCACGAGGAGCCCCACATGTTCGATCTGTTCAACGGACTTCCGGTCCACCCGCTCGTCGTCCACGCTGTCGTGGTGCTCCTGCCACTGGCCGCCGTCGGCACCCTGGCGATCGCCGTCAAGCCGGCCTGGCGCGCCAGGTACGGCCTTCTCGTGTTGCTCGCCGCAGCACTCGCGGCCATCCTCACCCCGGTCGCGACCTCGAGCGGCGAGGCCCTCGAGAATCGGGTGGGCAGCCCGGGAGAGCACGCCGCGCTGGGCGACCAGCTGATCTGGTTCGTGCTCCCGCTGCTGGCGATCTCCGCTGCGCTGGTCTACCTGGACCGGCGCCGGGCGGCGACGGGTGCCACCGCTCGAGGCACCTCGCCCACGGCCATGAAGGTCGTCGCCACTCTGGCGGTGGTGGCGGCGTTGGCCACCACGGTTCAGGTCTACCGGGTCGGCGACTCGGGCGCCAAGGCTGCATGGGGCGACCGAGTCTCCTCCTCGTCGGGCGGCGCGACCGACGGAGACTCCGACGGCAACTGAGGGCTCCTGGGCATGGTGAGCGTCGGCGTGTGCGAGGACGACCCAGCCATCCGCCGGGTGCTGTCGCAGGCCCTCGCGCTGTCCGGGCACGACGTCGTCACTGCTCACGACGGCGGTGAGGCCCTGCGACTCTTCGGTGCCGAGGCGTCGCTGGACGTCATCATCCTCGACATCGGGCTTCCCGACGCCGACGGTCGCGACGTCTGCCAGGCACTGCGCTCGGCCGGCCAGGCCGCTCCGGTGCTGTTCCTCACCGCGCTCGCGGCGGTCCACGAACGGCTCGCCGGGTTCGGGGCCGGTGGCGATGACTACCTGCCCAAGCCGTTCGACATGCAGGAACTGATCGCGCGGGTCGAGGCACTGGCCCGACGGGGGCGTTCCTCCCCCCTGCCGCCGGGCGGCCTGCTGCTCGACCCCGCAGCCCATGCCGTGCGGTACGCCGGCACCGAGGTGCTGCTGAGCCCCACCGAGTTCCGGATGCTGGCCGCGATCATCTCCCGCCCTGGCGAGGTCGTGCGCCGCCGCACTGTGGTGGCGGCCGCGTGGCCGGACGGTGCCCAGGTGAGTGAGAACACCATCGACTCCTACATCCGACGGGTGCGCGCCAAGCTGGACCAGCTCGGGGCGCCGGTGAGCCTGCAGACCGTGCGCGGGGTCGGATTCGTGCTCAGGTGAGACTCCTCTGGCGGCCGAAGCGGTGGCGAGCGACCTCCTTCCGCGCCCAGATTGTGCTGTCGACCATGGCCCTGACCGCGCTCGGGATGTTGCTGCTGACCCTGGGGCTCCAGGTGCTGGTCCACCGCATCGTCGAGGGAAACGTGGACCGGGTCCTGACCGACCGGGCCACCTCGGTCATCGCCGCGGTTGAAGCCTCCACGAAGGGGGCGCACGTCGTCGTACCCGCCGGCGTGCTGGATCCCGGCGTCGTGGTCTTCGACGACCGGGGAGAGCCACAGGCCGGCATGTCTGCACCTCGCCTCGCCGACGACGTCGCGGAGCTCTCGCTGACCAGGCACAGCACCAGCGTCGACGTCGGGGAGAACGAACGGCTGCTGGGACAGCCCTTCGTGACCCGCAGTGGCGCCCGTGGGGTCGTGGTCGTGAGCGAGCCGCTGAGCCCCTACGAGCAGGCCGAGCTGTACGTCGGGCTGGCCAGCGCCCTGGTCGGGCTGGTGGTGGTCTGCCTGGTCGGTGCGATTGCCCGCTGGGTGAGCACGCGCACACTGGCGCCGGTGGCCCAGATGGCCGAGCGGGCCACCGACTGGAGCGAGCACGACCTGGGCCACCGCTTCGAGCTCGGGCCACCGGTCAACGAGCTCTCCGCACTCGGGGCCACCCTGGACGGGCTGCTCGAACGGGTGGCGATGACGATCCGCGCCGAGCAGCGGCTGACCGCCGAGCTTGCCCACGAACTGCGCACCCCGCTGGCCGCGATCCAGGGTGCGGCCGACCTGGCACTGCTGCGGGGCGGCCTCGGTGAGGACGCCCGGATCGACCTCGAGCAGATCGCCACCTCGTCCCGGGTCATGGGCGGGACGATCACCGCCCTGCTCGACCTCGCTCGCGACCTCGGCGAGACCGGTGGCTCGACCACCAGCCACCTCAGCGAGCTGGTCGAGGCGGTGTCCGCGCTGGTGCCCGACACCCTGGAGCTGCGCGACAAGACGACGGCGGACGGTGCCGTGCGGGTCGCGGCCCCGCGCGACCTCGCCGTGCGCGCCCTCGCCCCGCTCGTGGAGAACGCGGCGCGGCACGCCCGCGGCCGGATCGTGCTGAGCACGCGTCTCTCGCCCGGCTCGGTCGAGCTGAGCGTCGGGGACGACGGGCCCGGGATCGACCCCGAGGTGCGGTCGCGACTGTTCGCACCCGGCGTGACCGGTGCCGGCGGGAGCACCGGGCTCGGGCTGGGCATCGCCCGTCGGGTAGCCCGCTCGATCGGCGGCGATGTGCTCGTCGCCGACCCCCAGGAGGGTGACGGCCCCGACTCGGGCGCCGTCTTCGTGCTGCGTCTCCCCCGGGTCTGACGGGTCAGTTCAGCATCCGCATGGAAGCCGGTACGCCGCCGCCGCGGTGCACCTCCTCGACCAGCTCCTGGAGCGCGGTGAGAGCGACGTTCTGTGACATCGGGCCGAAGGAGACCCGCGAGACGCCGAGCTCGGCGAGTCGCGCCAGCGACGGCGTGCCGGGAATCGCGATGAGGGTCAGCCGCTGCGGTCCGAAGGCGTCGACCAGGGTCGCCACCTGGGTCTCGTCGAGGCGGGCCGGCACGAAGACGGCCGGCGCTCCGGCGTCGAGGAACGCCTTGCCCCGCTCGACCGCGTCCTTGAGGACATCGGCTTGGTCCCGGTCGCGGCCCTTGGCGAAGGCGTCGGTCCGGGCGTTGAGGACGAAGTCGACGCCCTCGTCGGACGCCGCCTTCATGATCGCCTCGACCTGCGCGGCCGCCTCGGCGACCGGCTTCATCTGGTCCTCGATGTTGGCCCCGACGATCCCGACCCCGATGGCCCGGCGGACCGCCTCGGCGGCGTTGCCGTAGCCACCCTCGAGGTCGGCGCTCACGGGCAGCGAGGTGGCCGCGGCGATCCGCCCGACCGCCTCGATCATCAGGTCGAGCGGGATCTTCTCGCCGTCCTCGTAGCCGTAGGACGCGGCGATCGAGTGGCTGGCCGTGGCCAGCGCGGTCGTGCCGGGCACGTCGGCGACCACGGTCGCGCTGATCACGTCCCAGACGTTGACGACGGTGAGCAGCTCGGGGGCTCGGTGGAGCTCGAGGAGCGTGGTGGCGCGGGCACGGGTCTGGTCGTCGGTCATGGCTCGACTCTAGAAGGCTCAACCAACTTCGACCGTGCCGCGCGGGGTCACGGCGTAGGACCGATCGTGCGGGCCCGTCCAGGTGTAGGTGCCGTCCTCGCGCCGGTATCGCCAGCGTCCGGCGGTCTTGGCCCGGTGGTGCCGTCGGCACAACGGGGCAAGATTTTCGGGGTGGGTCTGTCCGGGCGTTCCGCCGTCATCGGGGTCCTGGTAGGACTCGATGTGGTCGAGATCGCAGCTGCGGGCGTCGCGCTGGCACCACGGGAAGACGCAGTGCCGGTCACGCAGGACGACGAGCTCGCGCATCCAGAGGGGCGGGTCGTGGCGGTCGACCGCATCGACACGGGCCAGGTCGAGCATGGGCTGGATCGTGGCCCGGGAGCCCGCCAGCCACTCGCGGATCCGGTCCGCAGTGACCGGGCCGAGGCCTTCGGCGGCCCCGATGGCGCCGGGGTTGGCCAGGTCGGCAGCGTCGAGGTGGAGGTAGAGCTTGGTCTGGGCGCTCGACCGGGAGTCGGGGTCGAGTCCCTGCGCCTGGTCGGCGATGACTCCCAGCGCCCTGGCCTTGCGCACGCCGAGGGGATCGTCATCCCCCTGCTTGCGGAGCCGCTCCGCGACCGCGCAGACCAGGTCGTGGAAGCGGGTGAGGTCGAGGGTGTCCCCGGCGGCGTCGAGCCACGAGGTGCCGGCGTACTCCCCCGCGGGGTGGGCCTTGGTCAGTCGCACGTCCCAACGGCGCCGGGCCGCTGCCTCCCGCTCGGCCTGCAGGTCGGGGTCGAACCGGGCGATCGCCTCGGCCACCACCCGGTCGATGGTCACCGCACCGCACGAGTCGACCCGGGCCGCGAGTGCGGCGTCGACGTACGCCGCTGCCTCCTGCGACAGCGCCGCCGTGGCCTGGGCGATGCGCCGCGCGCGCCAGCCCGGCACCTCCAGGCTCTCCACGCGGGCCCAGATGCGCGGCAGGCGGTGCACGAGGTTGAGTCCGTCGGCCACCAGCTGCAGACCCGCTGCTGTGGAGATCCCCAGGGCCGCCGCCAACGGCTCCGCGGTGAACGCCGCGACGGCCGGGGTGCCGTCGCCGCCGATGGTCTCGTCGCAGTCCAGCGCGCCGGGGAGCGCCGCGTCTGCCCAGGTCGCCGGGCCGGTCTCGGAGGTGGCCGGGTGCAGGACGCACCACTGGGCGGCGAGGCGGAGCTTGGCGCGAATGGCCTGACGCTCCTTGACCTCCGCGTCCTCGGCGAGGGCGAGCAGCAGCTCCGCGTCCAGGTCGCTGACCAGGACCGGGTGCCCGCTCGGATCCATCTCCCACATGGCTTCATCCCAGCACTGCCCACCGACATTCAGGCCATGGAATCGGGCTCCTGCACACCCGCAAAAGTAAAGAATTCTTGCTGTGCCCTCACCCACCACCTAGCCTCGCGCCCATGGACAGCGAGCTCGAGACCCTGGTCGGCTTTCTCGACGCCCAGCGCCACGGCGTGCTGCGCAACCTGGAAGGACTCGACGACGAGGCGCTGCGGCGCGCGGTTCTCCCTTCGGGCTGGTCCTGCCTGGGTCTGGTGCAGCACCTGACCCTCGCCGAGCGCTACTGGCTGCGGTGGGCGGTCGGCGGCGAGGAGATCCCGGGTACCAGCATCGTCGACGGGAGCTGTCGGGTGGTGCTGGACGGCATGCCCGACCCGGACGACGACTGGCTCGTCTCCCCAGACGTCGACGCCGCGGCCCTCATCGCGGCCTACCGCGACGAGGCGACCCGGGCCAACGCCGCATTGGCCGGGGTCGACCTCGACGGCCCCTCGCGCAACGTCGACCCGCCGTGGGCGCAGTGGTTCGGCTCGCCGACCCTGTCCGCACGCTGGATCGTGGTGCACATGATCGAGGAGACCGCCCAGCACGCCGGGCACGCCGACGTCGTGCGCGAGCTGCTCGACGCCGACTCAGCCGGCACGAAGACCAGCTAACCCCAGAAGATCCGGTCCACCACGGCGTGCGAGTGCCGGGTGATCCGCAGGTAGTCGTTGACCATCGCGTCGGAGTCCCCGGGCGGGTAGCCCAGGATGCTCGCGACGGCCGCCCTCTCCCGCGTGTCCCGCGGCAGCTGGTCGCCCGGCTTACCCCGAACCAGCGTGATCGCGTTGCGGATCCGGCTCACGGTGCGCCAGCCGAAGGTCAGCGCCTCGGCGTCCTCGTCGTCGATCAGCCCGGCGACCCGGGCAGCCTCGAGGGCCTCCAGCGTCCGGGTGGTGCGCAAGCCCTCGACGGCGCCGGCATGCCGCATCTGGAGCAGCTGCACCGTCCACTCGATGTCGGCGAGCCCCCCTCGGCCGAGCTTGAGGTGGGTCTGCGGGTCTGCCCCGCGCGGCAGCCGCTCGTTGTCCACCCGCGCCTTGATCCGGCGTACCTCGACGATGTCGTCCTCGGAGATCCCGTCGGCGGGGAAGCGCAGCGGGTCGATCAGCTCCTCGAAGCGGACCCGCAGGTCGTAGTCGCCGACGACCGCGTCCGCGCGCAGCAGTGCCTGCGCCTCCCAGACGCTCGACCACTTCGCGTAGTAGGCGGCGTACGAGTCGAGGGTCCGCACCAGGGCACCCTGCTTGCCCTCGGGCCGCAGGTCGGCGTCGACGAGGAGCGGCGGGTCGGCGCCGGGCAGCGCCAGGAGCCGACGCAGCTCGTTGGCGACCGCGGTGGCGTACGCCGTGGCGATCTGCGGGTCGGCGCCCGGCCGCGGCTCGTGCACGAAGAGGACGTCGGCATCGCTGCCGTAGGAGAGCTCGAACCCGCCGTAGCGGCCCATCGCCACGACCACCATCGTCGTCGGCGCCTCCTCGAGCCCCTTCTGACGTCGTACGGCGCGGCCCGCGACGTCGAGAGTCGCCTCCAGCGTCGCGTCCGTCAGCCGGGACAGTCCCGCGCCGACCTCCGCCACGTCGATCAGGTCGAGCAGATCGCCCGCGGCGATCCGGAAGAGCTCGCGGCGGCGGATCGCGCGGATCGCGCGGACCGCCTTCTCCGGGTCCTGCTGGCGGCCGCTGGAGGCCAGCATCTCCTCGGTGATCGCCTCCGCCGACAACGGCGCCAGATCCTCACCGAGCATCCGGACGCCCTGGGGCTCGCGCTCGAGCAGCCCGGTGGCGTAGCGGGAGGTGGCCAGCAGCCGGGCCAGTCGCTCGGCGACCTGGCCCTCGTCACGCAGGGTCTTGAGGTACCACGGCGTCTCTCCGAGCGACTCGCTGATCCGGCGGAAGCCGAACAGTCCCGCATCGGGGTCGGGCGCGTCGGCGAACCACTCGAGCAGCGCGGGCAGCAGCGTCCGCTGGATGTTGGAGGTTCGTGAGACCCCGCTGGTCAGGGCCTCGAGGTGGCGCAGCGCCGCTGGCGGGTCGAGGTAGCCAAGGGCCGCGAGGCGCTCCCCCGCCGCCTCGGTCGAGAGCCGGGCCTCGCTACCCGGGATCTTGGCCACGGCCGCGAGCAGGGGGCGGTAGAAGAGCTTCTCGTGAAGACGCCGCACCTCGCGGCGCTCGTGCTGCCAGGCCTTGTCGAGGGCAGCCACGGAGTCCTTGAAGAAGCCCATGCTGCGCCCGAGGCTGCGCAGCGACTCCTCGTCGGTCGGGACAACGTGCGTGCGTCTCAGCTGGCTGAGCTGGATCCGGTGCTCGAGGGTGCGCAGGAACTTGTAGGCGTCGTGCAGGGCCTCGCCGTCCTCGCGCCCCACGTAGCCTCCGTGGGTCAGCTCCGCCAGGGCACTCAGCGTGGCGGGTGCCCGCAACTGCTCGTCGGCCCGGCCGTGGACCAGCTGGAGCAGCTGGACCGCGAACTCCACGTCACGCAACCCGCCGGGGCCGAGCTTGAGCTGACGCTCGGCCTCGCGGGGCGGGATGTGGTCGACCACTCGGCGCCGCATCGCCTGGGTGTCCGCGACGAAGCCGGACCGCTCAGCCGCGGCCCAGACGAGGGGGGCGACCATCGCGACGTACTCCTCGCCGAGGGCGAGGTCGCCTGCGACCGGGCGGGCCTTGAGCAGCGCCTGGAACTCCCAGGTCTTGGCCCAGCGCTCGTAGTAGCCCTGGTGGCTGGCGATGGTGCGCACCAGCGGGCCGGACTTGCCCTCGGGGCGCAGCGCCGCGTCGACGGGCCAGATCGTGCCCTCGGCGGTGTGCTCACCGCAGATGTTGATCAGGTGGCTGGCCAGCTGAGTGGCGACCCGGGCGGCGACATGCTCGTCGGTGTCCTCGCCGGCGGGCTCGAAGGCGAAGATCACGTCGACGTCGGAGACGTAGTTGAGCTCGTGGCCACCACACTTGCCCATCGCGACCACCGCCAGCCGGGCCAGGGCGGCGTCCGGTCCGACCCGCTGCCGGGCGATCGCGAGCCCCGCCTCAAGCGTGCCTGCGGCCAGGTCGGACAGCTCGGCCGCAGCGTCGTCGACCGCGAGGTGGTGGGCCAGGTCGCGCGCGGCGAGTCGAAGCAGGACGCGGCGATACTCCACGCGGAGTGCGTCGAGCGCCTCCGCGTCCGGCACCGTCGCGGCCGGGGCGTGGTCTTCGGGGTCGGCCCCCACGACCCGCAGCAGGTCGGCGCGGACGGCGTACGCCGCGGGGCGGGTGCTGCCCAGGGCCGGGTCGGTGAGCTCGCGCCAGTGTTCTGGGTGGCGGACCAGGTGGTCGGCCAGTGCGCTGCTCGCACCGAGGACGCTCAGCAGCCGCATGGCCGTCCCCTCGTCGTCGGCGAGCTCCGCGACGAGCACCGCGCGGTCCGCGACCGCCTCACCGAGGCGGTCGAGCGCGTCGAGCGCCTGGCCGGGGTCGGCGGTGCGCGCGAGCAGGTCCAACAGCGGCCCGGCGGCGTCGCCCAGCCGCTCCAGGGCCGGCAGCGCCGCCTCGGCGTCGCGGAACCCCAGTCGGACCAGGGTGCCCTTGCTGGTCGCCGGACGGGTCATCGTCGGCGCTCGGCGAACCCGGCCGCCAGCCCGGCGAATCCGGTGGCCAGCGGGCGCCACGCATCGTCGAGCTCGTCGCGCGCGGCGTCGATCTCGCGCAGCACGGCCTCCTGGTCGATGCCGCGGGCCTGGTGGGAGCCGAGGTCCGAGGCGGCCCACGGCCGCAGGATCGGGACGTCGACCTCGGGGTGGTGCTGGACGCCCCAGACGGTCGGCGCATAGCGGACCGCCTGGATCTCGCCGTGCTCGGTCGCCGCCAGCACGGTGGCGCCGGGAGGCAGTCCGGTCACGAGGTCGTCGTTCCACTGGACGCCACGCCGCGGGGTGGCCAGCGGTCCCAGCAACGGGTCGACCGCGGCCTCGGAGGTCCAGCCGACGCCGATCAGCCCGACCTGCTGGCCGCGGGGATTGCGCCGGATGCTGCCGCCCAGCGCGACCGCGATCAGCTGGTGGCCCAGGCAGATGCCCAGGGTGGGCAGCTCGCTGGCGACCGCCTTGCGGATCTGCTCCTTGACCGGGCCGAGCCACGGGTGCTCGTCGTCGTCACCGGCACCCATCGGGCCGCCCAGCACCAGCAGCGCGTCGTACGACGTGAGCGCGGGGAGCGCGTCACCGGCGTAGGGCCGGCAGACAGCCAACGTGCACCCGGCCGCGACCAGCCAGGTGCCGACGTGGGCGGGCGGGCAGTCGGCCTCGTGCTCGATGACGAGGACGGTCGGTGAGCTCACGGGGGCAACCTACCGGGGTGCTCCCGCGTCCGGGTCCCGGCCCGGGAGCACCGCGATCAGCAGGAGAGGTACGCCGACCACCGCGACGAGGAGCCCGCCGGCGGTCTGGCTGAGCAGCACCGCGATGACCACGGTGACGGCGCCGGTCGCCGGGACCAGCCGTCGGGCACTCGGACGCCCGGCCGCCAGGGCGCGCAGGGAGGCAGCTGCCAGCACGCCCAGCAGCACACCGGGCAGCACCAGCACCGTGAGGGCGGTCCCCACCGAGCCGTGTCCGAGCAGGATGACGCCGGCCCAGCCGAGCATGATCGCCACCAGCCCGAGCACCACGCGCAGCAGCATCGTCAGCTGCCGGGCGCGGTCCGGCTCGTAGGCACCGCGGCTCATATGACCGGCAGCATCCGGTCCCGCTCGAAGGTGGAGACCTGGCCGCGGTACTCCTCCCACTCGGAGCGTTTGTTGCGCAGGAAGTAGTCGAAGACGTGCTCACCGAGGGTCTCGGCGAGGAGCTCGGAGTTCTCCGCGATCCCGATCGCGTCGTGCAGGCTGCGCGGCAGCGGCTCGATGCCGAGGCTCTTGCGCTCCCGCTCGGTGAGCGACCAGACGTCGTCCTCGGCCTCCCGGGGCAGCTCGTAGTCCTCCTCGATGCCCTTCATGCCCGCGGCCAGCACGACGGCGTACGCGAGGTAGGGGTTGCAGGCGGGGTCGATCGTGCGCAGCTCGATGCGGGTCGACTGGTCCTTGTTGGGCTTGTACATCGGGACCCGGACCATTGCGGAGCGGTTGTTGTGGCCCCAGCAGATGTACGACGGGGCCTCGCTGCCGAACATCATCCGCTTGTAGCTGTTGACCCACTGGTTGGTCACCACGCTGATCTCGGGGGCGTGGCGCAGGATTCCGGCGATGAACTGGCGACCGGTCTTGGACAGCTGGTACTCCGCGCCGGCCTCGAAGAACGCGTTGCGGTCGCCCTCGAAGAGGGAGACGTGGGTGTGCATGCCCGAGCCCGGGTGGGTGGTGAACGGCTTGGGCATGAACGTCGCCCAGATGCCCTGGCTCAGCGCCACCTCACGGATGACGGTGCGGAAGGTCATGATGTTGTCGGCGGTGCTCAGCGCGTCGGCGTAGCGCAGGTCGATCTCCTGCTGGCCGGGGCCGCCCTCGTGGTGGCTGAACTCCACCGAGATGCCCATCGACTCCAGCATCGTGATCGCCTCGCGGCGGAAGTCGGCGCCCATGGACTGTGCGGTGTGGTCGAAGTAGCCACTGCGGTCGACGGGGATGGGGTCCGAGCCCGAGATCGGGGTGTCCTTGAAGAGGTAGAACTCGATCTCGGGATGGGTGTAGAACGTGAACCCCTTTTCCGCCGCCTTGCCGAGGGTCCGCTTGAGCACGAAGCGCGGATCGGCGTACGACGGCGAGTCGTCGGGCATCACGATGTCGCAGAACATCCGGGCCGTGGAGGGGCCCTCGCCGCGCCACGGCAGGATCTGGAACGTCGACGGGTCCGGCTTGGCCAGCATGTCCGACTCGTAGACCCGGGCAAAGCCCTCGATCGCGGAGCCGTCGAACCCGATGCCCTCGGAGAAGGCACCCTCCAGCTCCGCGGGAGCGACCGCCACGGACTTCAAGAAGCCCAGCACGTCGGTGAACCAGAGCCGGACGAACCGGACGTCTCGCTCTTCAAGAGCGCGGAGTACGAAGTCTTCCTGCTTGCCCATGGCGCCAGCCTAGGGGCTGGCGCCTCGGGACCTCCGCAGGGTGGGCCGGGTTGGTCAGGGGCGCTTGCAGAACGGGACGTCCTGGGCGCCGAAGATTCCCTTCTGGACGGTGCGCTCCATCGGCATCCAGCACGCCGAGGCGTGGTGCTTGTGGCGGGCAATCGCGACGCGCTGAGTCCTACCAGAACCAGATGCCGTCGAAGTACACCGTCCCGTTGGGCCGTTTGTCGCGGTCCTCGAAGCCCTGGAGGACGATCCTGGCCTGCACGGCCTTGGCCGGCGCGAGCGTCGAGCCGAGGAAGTCACGAGCGGCGAAGGTGCCGCGCAGGGACCGGATGTCGGTGGAGCCGATCTGACGACCCTTGGCGTCGAGGTACTCGACGACGAGGTAGGCATGACCCGACAGGCCGGTGCCGGCCACGTTCATGGCCATCTGGTAGGCCGCCCCCGGCTGCACCTGGAAGGCCGACGAGGTCCACGTGCTGGACCGGGTTGGCCGGTTGCCGAGTCGGGCCGCCGAGACCGCGACCAGGTCGTAGCCGTCCACCGCGTGCTGGTCGTTGACCAGGTAGCTGGTCCCGCTGCCCGGCGTCCAACTGACCGGACGACCGGCACCGATCTCAAAGGAGCCGTTCGGCGCCAGGTTGCCCCGCACGACCACCTGCCGGGTGAGCGTGTTGTCGGACTCGTCCTCCTCCGCGACCGTATCGAGCGGGTCGGCGGTGGCGGTCAGAGTGCGCGACCCGGCCAGGTAGGCGGTGTCCCAGCTCAGCGTGACCGTGCGCGACTCCCCGGCCGGGATGGTGCCGACCACGGGGGTCCCGATCACCGAGCTGCCGTCCTTGACCTGGACCAGCACGCCGGTCGCGTCCTTCTTGCTGTCGTTGGTGACGTCGGCGGTGACGACGGAGACGCGCGGTCGGGTCTGGGTGACCGTCAGGTCGTTCACCTGCAGGTTGGCGCGCTTGGCGAGACCGAGCGTGCTCTGTGGGTGGACGTTGAAGTAGAACACCTGTCCCGCCCCCAGCAGGCGTGGATCGGTCGTGTTGGCTGCCGTCTGGACGACACCCTTGGCCGCGATGGCCGCGTTGCGGGCGGCGTACTCGGCGTGCAGGTTGTCCCCGCCCCGCAGCAGCGTGACGGCCTGGGCCTTCCACGCCTTGTAGGCGTCGTAGCGTCGGTTGAACTCGTCCGACGGGGTCGTCCGGTTCGCAGCCGACTCGGCGATGAGCGCCGTGCTGAGGGACGTCTGGCCCGCCAGGAGGTACTCGGCCACGTGACCGCGCTGGAGGTTGTCCTGGTCCTCGACCTCGTAGGGCCGGTAGGCCGACGCGTAGGTCGTCGGGGCCGCCGAGATGTCCATGACCCACCCGAGACCCGACCAGTAGCACATCCACTTGCCGGCGTTGGGGCTGTCGGCCGGGCACTTGTCCACGCCGTACGAGCCGTCGTGGGGGTGCGAGAGCCCGAGGCTGTGGGCGGCCTCGTGCTCGATGGTGTAGCTGAAACCGGTGCCGGTGTTCTGCTTCGGGTGGCACGGCGCCAGGGACACCTTGTCCCCGGGCTGGTTCACCGCGGGGTTGTAGACGGGGTAGTTCGCCCCACACCACTTGAAGCGGTCGTTGACGTTGTTGAAGACGCCCCACGACTCGCCGTGGCCGTCGTCGAGGGCGATGCCGCCCACGATGGCGGGCAGGGCCCAGGTGTAGGCCTTCTCGAACACCATGTTGACCGACGGGATCGTCCCGACGCCGGGAACCCGGTCGGCGATGCCGGCCCGGTGTGCGTCGATGTAGTCGCGGATGATGTCGGTGTTGACCGAGTCGTCGTAGCCGAGCCCGACGATCCCGGCAGCCTTGGCCTTCTCGAACTGGTTGGATAGCTCGGTCAGGTCGACCTTCGCGCCGTCGCCCTCGGTCTGGATCACGTGCTCGCCGCCGTAGAGGGGCTCGGGGAGCAGCTGCCTGCCGAGCGCAGAGGAGTGCACGTGGTACTCCGGCGCCGGAAGGTCGGCGTACTTGGGCGAGGTGTCCAGCGTCTTGCCGTTGGGCTGGTTGGTCTCCGGGTCGTAGAGCGGGATGACCTGCCCCTTGCGACCCACCCAGCGCGTGTACGGCGTCGCCGACGAGAGCCAGCGCAGCGTGTCGTCGTGCTTGACGGTCGTGTCGCCGTGGTCGTCGTCGTCGATCTGGAAGAGCTTGCTCATGTCGCTCCACCAGGTGCCGTACGGCGCGCCGACGGGTGCGCCCTTGACCCATTGGGGACGCGAGTAGAAGTCGGTCCAGTTGGTGGTCGCCAACCAGTAGACGTCGCCACGCGGGATCGGTCGATAGAGGTACCCGGCCGTCGAGCGGAAGAAGAGACCGTAGGCGACGTCACGGGCCAGACGCGGCATGATCCGGCACGGCGTGTTGCCGGTGTAGTGCGTGCCGGCCTGGTCCCGGCAGTCGTCGGAGGTCTGCTGCCACAGCGGGTCCGAGTCGTACTGCCACACCGGCGGGTCGCCCATCGGGTACTCGTTGGACATGGCCGCGCCGTAGTTGGCCCAGGTCGCGTCCTCGTAGCTGTTGGGCGCCGCCCCGAGGTCGAAGAAGTGGAAGCGGTAGCGCCCGCCCCAGGTGCGGGCGAAGTCGACCCCGGCCCAGGAGCCCGTGTCGGGGTCGGTGATCCGCCACGAGCCGCCCTCGTCGACGGACTTGTCGATGATGGCGCCGTCGATGACCTTGTCGGTGGTCCACGTGTGGTACGCGTTGGGGCGGAAGTAGTCCTTGGCGTAGGCGGGGGTGAAGGTGTCGAAGAAGAAGTACGACGAGCCCTTGCTGACGCCCTGGGGCATCTTGTCGAGGTTCTTGCCGAACTTGTCGTAGTACGGGTCGTGGTAGCTGTCGCGGGTGTCCTGGATGACGCCCGCCGGGACGCAGTCGCCGGTCTCGGCGTCGGTGAACGCGCAGTCCCACTTGTCGTCGGTGCGCGAGTCGAACATCCAGTCCTCGACGGCAAAGGAGTCGACGAGGTCGTCCTTGCTGGGATCGGTGACCGCGTACGACGGGTCTCCGCCCTTGGCCCGAAGGCGGTACTTGCCGTAGGTCGCGTCGTACTTGACCTGTTGGGCCGTCATCGAGTCGTCGTGCAAGGACTGGCCCTGCGCGGTGTGGTCCTCGGCGACCTGGTACAGCGCCTTGGCGTAGTCGTCGCTGGCGGTGAGGATCTGCAGGTCGTACTTGTAGCGCAGCCCGAGGAAGTAGGGGTTCTGCCTCGGCCCGTAGTGAACGGTGTTCCAGTTCACCAGGTCGCCGGCGCCGGCCGGAGACGGGTCCGCGGTGGCGCTGGGGGACTTGGTGGCCACGGTGGGCTGGTAGGTGTCGGGAATGTTGTCCCGCAGCTCAGCCACCTCCGCGGCCGACGGCTTGCGACCCACGAACACGACACGGAGCGGGTAGTGGACGGTGAGCTCATCCATCAACGACTCCTTGTCCTCGGGCAGGGTCATGGCCGGGTCGAGGAGGGTCGAGGACAGCGTCACGCTGGCGGTGTAGTCGATGCTTGGCTGGGCGATGTAGGACGTCACCTGCACGGTGTAGTCGCCCGGCGCGAGCTCACCGAGATCCACCTGCTCGGGGATGTCGGCGGTCCCCGCGTCGCCCACCAGGTTCCCGTCGGCGTCGAGCACCCGGACATCCAGGTCCCAGTCGGCGCTCTCCCATGCCACGGAGACCTTGACCGAGCCGTCGTGGGTCTTCCAGTAACCGGCGGGTACCTGCAGGTGCACGGTGTGCTCGTCGCACTGGGCCGGGGTGCACGGCTGGTCGGAAATCAGCACTCCCGTCATCGGAATGTTGCCGGTCCACGTGCTCGTCGTCGAGTGCGGCACGCCCTTCTCGTCGGGCGGTGGCGTGATCGTGCTCGAGGTGGGGTCGGAGGCGACCGCGCCCTCGGTCGTGAACATGGTCAACGGCAGACACAGGGCGGCAGCGACGACGACAAGACCGCGCAACTTCCCACGGGACAGGGACATGGGTCGCATGGCCGGCTTTCGTAATGGGTGCTGGGTGCGCACCGGGCGCCCGCTCAACGAGTGCGGGTCGAGGTGGGTTATCCGGCCGGCTCCGCACAAATACACCGGTCCAGACCACTTGGCCGATTACCGGACGGGCACGTTGGCCTCGAGCTCGGCGAGCCAGGCGGTGGCACTGGCATCCGACGGCATCCGCCAGTCGCCGCGCGGCGACATGGTGCCGCCGGAGCTGACCTTCGGGCCGTTGGGCAGCGCGGAGCGCTTGAACTGGCTGGCGAAGAACCGGCGGCAGAAGACGTCGAGCCAGTGCCGCACCATCGCCAGGTCGTACGCCGTTCGCCGCTCCTCGGGGTAGCCGGGGGGCCACTGGCCCGCCTCGGCGTCGCGCCAGGCGTGCCAGGCGAGGAAGGCGATCTTGCTGGGGCGGTGGCCGCGGCGCAGCACGTGGAAGAGCGTGAAGTCCTGGAGCGCGTAGGGGCCGACGGAGTCCTCGGTGGACTGCGGCCGTTCGCCATCGGCGTGCGGGATCAGCTCGGGGGTGATCTCCTGGGCGAGGATCTCGCCGAGCACCTCGTTGGTCTCGGCCTCGAACTGACCGCTGTCGCTGACCCAGCGGATCAGGTGCTGGATGAGGGTCTTGGGGACCCCGGCGTTGACGTTGTAGTGCGACATCTGGTCGCCCACGCCGTAGGTGCACCACCCCAGCGCCAGCTCGGACAGGTCGCCGGTGCCGAGCACGATGCCGCGGCGGTGGTTGGCCAGCCGGAAGAGGTAGTCGGTGCGCAGCCCGGCCTGGACGTTCTCGAAGGTGACGTCGTAGACGGGGCGGCCCTCGGCGTACGGGTGGTCGAGGTCGGCGAGCATCTGCCCGGCGGCGGCGGTGATGTCGAGCTCCTCGAAGGTGACCCCGAGAGACTTGGCCAGGCGAGTGGCGTAGGACTTCGTGGCGTCGCCGGTCGCGTAGCCCGGCATCGTGAAGGCGTGGATGTCGGTGCGGGGTCGGCCGAGCCGGTCCATCGCCTTCGCGGCCACGATCACCGCGTGGCTGGAGTCGAGGCCCCCGCTGATGCCGACCACGACCTTGGGCTGCGCGCCCTGGGCGTCCGACATGGCGTGCAGCCGCTGCTCGAGACCGGAGACCTGGATGTTGTAGGCCTCGTAGCAGTCCAGCGCGAGCCGCTCGACGTCGTCGGGCACGAACGGGAACCGGTCGACCTTGCGGCGCAGCCCGAGGTCGCCCGTGGGTGCGCCGAGCTCGAAGCGGACCTCGCGGAAGACGCGGACCCGCTCGTCGTGCGTGCGCCGGTTGTCGTCGAAGGTGCCCTGACGCAGCCGCTCCTGCCGGATCCGGCCGAGGTCCACGTCGGCGACCGAGCGTCGCGGACCCTCGGGGAAGCGCTCGCTCTCGGCGAGCAGCTCGCCGCACTCGTAGACCATCGTCTGGCCGTCCCAGCTCAGGTCGGTCGTCGACTCGCCCTGGCCCGCGGCGGCATAGAGGTACGCCGCACTGCACCGGGCACTCGCGCTGCGGACCAGCAGCCGGCGGTCCTCGGCCCGGGCGACCGTGATCGGGCTTCCGGACAGGTTGGCCAGCACCGTGGCGCCCGCGAGGGCCGCCTCCGCGCTCGGCGGGATCGGCACCCACATGTCCTCGCAGACCTCGACGTGCAGCCGCAGGTCGGGCAGGTCGGAGGCGGTGAAGATCAGGTCGGGGCCGAAGGGGACCTCGACGCCGCCGAGGCGGATGGTCGCGTCCCGGCGGTCGTCACCGGGGGCGAACCAGCGCCGTTCGTAGAACTCGCGGTAGGTAGGCAGGTAGGACTTCGGCGCCGCCCCCAGCACCCGGCCCCGGTGGATGACGACCGCACAGTTGAGGACCCGGGTGCCGTGCACGAGCGGCGCGCCCACCACCAGCACCGGGAGAAGGTCGGCCGAGGCGACGACGATCTCGTCGATCGCGGCCGCCACCCCAGCCAGCAACGTGTCCTGGAGGAAGAGGTCGTCGATCGAGTAGCCGCACAGGCTGAGCTCGGGGAACAGCGCGACCGCGACGCCGTCCTCGTGGCAGGCGCGGGCCTGCTCGAGGACGGTGCGCGCGTTGGCCGCCGGGTCCGCGATCGCGACCGGGACCGTGCAGGCCGCGACGCGGGCGAACCCGTGGGCGTAGGCCGAGTAGAAGTCCACACGCCGAGTCTAGGGGCGAATCGCCGTCGCCGACTGCCGCGCCAGCGTGATAGACCGACGCCATGGTCTTCGCCGCAACGCCACCGCCGCCGTACACAGCGGTGACCTTCACCTCGATCCGCACGCCGGGTGACCACGGTTACGCCACGATGTCAGCCCGCATGGAGGAGCTCGCCGCGACCCAGCCGGGCTACCTCGGGATCGAGTCCGCGCACCAGCCGGACGGCCTCGGGATCACCGTGTCCTACTGGGCCGACGAGGCCGCGGCCGCCGCCTGGAAGCAGGTCGCCGAGCACCTCGACGCGCAGAAGCGCGGCGCTGGCGAGTGGTACGCCGGCTACCGGGTCCGGGTGGCCACCGTGACCCGGGACTACGGCCACGGCTGATGCGCGAGCGCCCCCCGCACGTGTCGGACGCCGATGTCCTTGCCGGCGTCCGTGAGCACTGGGACGACGCGGCCGACTCCGTCGAGCACCTCCCGCTGGGCTTCGGCGCCCACCACTGGCGAGTCGGCGACCTGTTCGTGACCCTCGACCTGCTCGGACGCAGACATTCCCGCGTCTCGCTCGAGGCGACGTACGCCGCAGCCGCCGCTCTCGCCGAGCAGGGGCTGGACTTCGTGCTCGCCGGAGTGCCTGCGCGGGGCGACACTTTCACCGTGCCGCTCGGCGACGACGGCTCGCTGAGCGCGACTCCCTGGCGCACCGGGACAGCAGGTGACGGGTCTTTCAGCAAGGAACGGGCAGCCACGACGGCGGGATTCCTCGACAGACTTCACGCAACCAGGCCACCGCCCGGACTGAGCGTCTGGCACCCGCTCGTCGGCGCGGGCTTGGCGGACCAGCTGGCCGCTCGGACCGCCGGGCCCTGGACTGCGGGTCCCCACGGTGAGACCGCTCGCACAGCACTGCGCTCCCGGTTGGCCGAGATCGCGACCTGGACCGCCGACTACCAACGGCTCGCCGTCGGAACCGACCCAGCGACCTGGGTGCCGACGCACGGCGAGCCCGATACAGGAAACCAGCTCGCCACCGGCGACGGTGTCGTCCTCGTGGACTGGGAGTCGCTGATGCTGGCTCCGGCCGAGCGTGACCTCCGCACCCTTACCGACGCCGGCCATCCGCACCCCCGGGCCACCCATGGGCTGCTCGCCCTTTTCGACCTCGAGTGGCGACTCGACGAGGTGGCGCAGTACGCAACGTGGTTCGAGGGGCCGCACGGCGACACCGAGAACGACCGGATCGCCTTGGGCGGGCTGCAGCACGAGCTGGAGCGTGAGGCTCGCCACAGCACCGACACCTGGTTGCGGGACTAGCCTGAGGAACGGTCCGTGGACTCCAGCAGGGAGCCGCGAGATGAACACCGAAGGAGCTCGTTGATGAGCACTGAGGAAACCGCACCGTACGGCAGCGGCCCGGCCGCTCCCGCCCTCGTGAAGCGGGTCCGCACCCACCACCTGCGCGAGATGAAGCAGCGGGGCGAGAAGTTCACGATGCTGACGGCCTACGAGCAGTACGCCGCGCAGACCTTCGACGAGGCCGGGATCGACGTGCTCCTCGTCGGCGACTCTGCCAGCAACAACGTCTACGGCAACGAGACCTCGCTGCCCGTCACCGTGGACGAGCTTATCCCGCTGGTGCGTGCCGTGACCCGCAGCGCGCATCGGGCCCTGGTCGTGGCGGACCTGCCGTTCGGCAGCTACCAGGCCTCTCCGGAGCAGGCCTACCTCACGGCCGTGCGGTTCATGAAGGAGGCAGGCGCCCACTCCGTGAAGCTCGAGGGCGGACTGGCGATGGTGCCGCAGGTGCGCAAGCTGACCGAGGGGGGCATCCCGGTGATGGCGCACATCGGCTTCACCCCGCAGTCCGAGCACACCCTGGGCGGCTACCGCGTCCAGGGCCGCGGCGACGCCGCCGCGACTGTGATCGAGGAGGCGCAGGCCCTCGAGGCCGCCGGTGCCTTCGCGATCGTGATGGAGATGGTCCCCGGCGAGGTGGCCGCTCAGGTGACCAAGTCCGTCGACATCCCCACGATCGGGATCGGTGCCGGCGTCGACTGCGACGGCCAGGTGCTGGTCTGGCAGGACGCCTTCGGGCTGCGCACGGGCCGGATGGCCAAGTTCGTCAAGCAGTACGCCGACCTGCACGCCGTACTCCTCGAGGGCGCGCAGGCGTACGCCGCCGACGTCAAGGGCGGCACCTTCCCGGGTCCGGAGCACACCTTCTGACCCACCGAACCCCCGGGACGGACCTCGCGGGGGCTGGACGGTGGACGTAACGTGGCGACATGCGCTCATTCCTCGCCGGACTGACCCTCGCCCTGCTCCTGCCCGCCGCACCGGCGCTCGCCCTGACGGACCCGGGCACCGCCGCTGGACCGACCGCCAGCGCGGGCACCACCCACGCCCGCGCGATGCCGAATCTGAAGGTCACCAGGAAGGTCACCGGACTCGACCACCCCTGGGACGTCCGCGCGATCGGGGGCGGCCGGCTGCTGTTCACCGAGCGCGACCGGGCCCGACTCTCCGTCTTCGACCACGGCACGACGCACCGGGTGGCGTTCCCGACCAGCAAGGTGTGGGTTTCCGGCGAGACCGGCCTGATGGGGCTCGCCGTCGACCCCGACTTCGCCACGAACCAGCGCTTCTACACCTGCCAGGGAGGTACGACGAGCGGGGGCGGCCACGACGTGCGCGTGGTCGCCTGGACCCTCAACAACGCGGCGACCCGCGCCACCCATGTCCGGGAGCTCGTCGGGGGCTTCCCAACCAGCACAGGGCGGCACGGCGGCTGCCGGCTGCTGATCACTCGCGACGGCTCGCTCCTCGTCGGCACCGGGGACGCCGCGCAGGGCACCAACCCGGAGAACCTGAAATCGCTCGGCGGCAAGACGCTGCGCCTCGACCGGTTCACCGGCGCGCCCTGGCCGACCAACCCGTTCGTCCACGCCCGCAACAAGCACAAGCGCTTCGTCCACACCTACGGCCACCGCAATGTCCAGGGGCTGGCCGAGCGCAGCGACGGCACCCTGTGGTCGGTCGAGCAGGGCACCTACCGCGACGACGAGGTCAACAAGCTCGTGAACGGCGGCGACTACGGCTACAACCCGGTGCCGGGCTACAACGAGGACGTCCCGATGACCGACCCGTCGCTGCCGGGCAAGCAGATCCAGGCCCGGTGGAGCTCGGGCGACCCGACGCTGGCCACCTGCGGCGGCACCTTCGTCTACGGCAGGAAGTGGGGCGCGCTCAACGGCACCATGGCGGTGGCCGCGCTCAAGGCCAGCCGGATCGTCTTCCTGAGGTTCGACCAGTCCGGGCACCTCGTGCGCGCCCGGGCGCCGCAGGCGCTGCGCCAGTTCGGCCGGCTCCGCTCGGTGACCCTCGCGCCCAACCACGACCTGCTGGTCACCACCGACAACGGCAGCGGGAACGACGCGATCCTGCGCGTCCGACCCAGCTGACCCGGCTCAGGCGGTCCAGCCGAGCCAGAACGCGCCCGCGTTGACCGCGGCGAACCAGAAGACCAGCGAGAACACCGCGACCGCCGGCAGCCAGCGCGGGTGCAGGCTCCACCAGGCGATCGAGAGCAGCAGCAGCCCCACCCACACGAGCAGCAGCAGGACCACTCCCCACCAGGGCGCGACCAGCCCGCTGGCGGCGTACAGGAAGAACGTGCAGGCCAGCCCGGCCATGCCCACGAACGGCCATGGCGAGGTGGCATTGCGGTTGCGGGCGCTCCTGCGGGTGCGGCTCACCCGCCTCAGTCCTCGAGTGGCGTGTCGTTCCAGGCGGGGTCGTTGTCCCACTCCTGGTTGCGCTCCTCGGCCTTGTCCAGCGCGTGCTCGGCCTCCTCCCGGGTCGCGAACGGCCCGAGCCGGTCGATGGGGGCGCACCCCTCCGGGGGCTCCACAGCATGGTGCTTGACGCAGTACCAGTACTTGCTCATGTCGGCTGAAACTACACGCGCACCTAGACTCGGGCACGTGACTCCCCTTGCTCCTGCTCTTGCTCCCGCCACGATCTCCCCGCGCCGCGCGGTCCCGGACTCCATCGCGCGGCCCGAGTACGTCGACAGGCCGCGCCCGGCGCCGTTCACCGGCAGCGAGGTCAAGGACGAGGAGACGATCGCGAAGATGCGGGTCGCCGGCGCCCTGGCCGCGCAGGCCCGCGACCTGGTCGGCGCCGCGGTCGAGCCCGGGATCACCACCGACGAGCTGGACCGGATCGGCCACGAGTTCCTCTGCGACCACGGCGCCTACCCCTCGACGCTCGGCTACCGCGGCTTCCCCAAGTCGCTGTGCACCAGCGTCAACGAGGTCATCTGCCACGGGATCCCCGACAGCCGCCGGGTCGAGGACGGCGACATCGTCAACATCGACATCACGGCGTACCTCGACGGCGTGCACGGCGACACCAACGCCACCTTCTTCGCCGGCGACGTCGACGAGGAGTCGCGGCTGCTCGTCGAGCGCACCAGGGAGGCCCTCGACCGCGGCATCAAGGCGGTCAAGCCCGGGCGTCGGATCAACGTGATCGGTCGCGTCATCGAGTCTTTCGCCAAGCGGCACGGCTACGGCGTGGTCCGCGACTTCACGGGCCACGGCATCGGCACCCACTTCCACAGCGGCCTGATCGTGCCCCACTACGACGAGTCGCAGTACGACACCCTGATCGAGGTCGGGATGACCTTCACGATCGAGCCGATGCTCAACCTGGGCACCCACGAGTGGGAGATGTGGGACGACGACTGGACCGTCGTGACCCGCGACAAGCGCCGCAGCGCGCAGTTCGAGCACACCCTCCTGGTGACCCCCACCGGCGCCGAGGTGCTGACTCTGCCCTGATGCCCCTATCCTGAGCGAGCGGATGGGCTGGCCGGGCGACCGCGCTGCCGTCTCCTCGGAGGCGGTGTCGAGGAAGGTCCGGGCTCCACAGGGCAAGGTGGTGGGTAACACCCACCCGGGGTGACCCGCGGGAAAGTGCCACAGAGAACAGACCGCCATCCGCCGCTTCGGCGGCGGGCGGTAAGGGTGAAACGGTGGAGTAAGAGCCCACCAGCGATCCGGGTGACCGGATCGGCTCGGCAAACCCCACTTGGAGCAAGGTCAAGAAGTCCCGCACCTTCGGGAGCAGGACGCGTGCACGTTCGAGGGCTGCCCGCCCGAGTGCACGGGTAGACCGCTGGAGGCTGTCGGTAACGGCAGCCGTAGATGGATGGTCGCCCCCTGGTGCCCGTGAGGGTCCCAGGGACAGAACCCGGCCTACAGGCCAGCCCGTCCGCACCAAGCCTGTGACCTGCGCAAACGTGGTCAGGAAGGGTTGCCAGTCCCCGCAGAGTCCCCGAGATCCGCAGACTCTGGTCCGTGAATGCTCGCCCCGAGCGCGCTGTCGACCGCCTCACGGGTGCGGTCGTCACTGTCGGGCCACAGGTGGCTGTAGGTATCCAACGTCTCGGAAACAGACGCGTGTCCGAGCCGCGCCTGGACCGTCTTTACGCTCTCGCCGTAGCGGATCAGCAACGAGGCGTAGTAGTGCCTCAACGAGTGCATGCCGGTGCCGGTCGGGAGGCCCGCGGCGCGGGCCGCCGGGCGCCAGACATGCCCGAACGCCTGGCGCGTGATCGGCTGCCCGTCGAGCCGGAACACCAGACCATCGGCGCCAACCGGGTACGCCGCCAGGTGGGCGGCCAGCGCATCGACAACCACCCTGGGGAGCGGGATCGTGCGGGTGCTCGCCTTCGTCTTGGGCGGGCCGAACTCCGTCACCTTGCCCGGACGTGTGACGAGCTGCCGATCGACCGTTACCGTCCGGCGCAGCATGTCGAGCCTGTCGACTGTGAGACCGAGGACCTCGCCTTGGCGCATCCCCGTCCCGGCCGTGAAGGTCACCAGCGCGCGTAGTTCCTCGGGCGTCGACTGCCGAATCGCCTCGACTTGCGCGGTCGTAGGCGGGACAACCTCGGCGCGTTCCACCCGTGGGAGCTTCGTCCCCTCGCACGGGTTCGCGATGATCCGCCGGTCGCGGAGAGCCGTCTTGAAGATCGAGGACACGATGCTGTGCAACGTGCCTACTGTCGCGGGGGCGAGTGCTTTCCGCTTCGCGGACGCATCGTCGACGCCAAGGCGCTTCACCCATGCCTGAACCTCGCTGGGAAGTATCGACGAGAGCGATCGTTCTCCGAACGTCGGGTAGGCGTGACGGCGGAGCATCGTCTCCACATGCAGCGAAGTCGACGGCCGGTGGACCTGCGTCATACGCCAGTGCTCGGCGTAGTCCCCGAAGGAGACTCTTCCGGCCTTCGGATCGACATACTGCCCCGTCACGACCGCCGTGGTGACCTCGTTCAGCCAGCGTTGGCCGTCAACCTTGCGGGTGAAGTGGCGCGCATGCTGGCGCCCGGACACGTCGCGATAGCGGGCCCGCCACTGCCCGTTGGGACGCCTCTGAAGATTCGCCATCACGTGTTCCCTTCTCCGGGGTTGCCTGTCGCAAGCCAATCGTCCCTCTCACCGCCGACTGTCGCGGGCTTCAGTGGGTGTTGTGTGGATGACTGGACTGCTTTTCGAGCCATTGGAGGACTTCGCTGCGCCAGTAGCGGACAGAGCGGCCGATGCGGAAGCTGTTTGGTCCGGAGCCGAGGTGGCGCCAGTAGCGCAGTGTGGCGATGGGGACACGGACGATGTCGGCGACTTCGGACATGGTCAGCAGGTCGTCGCCTGCGCGGGGGGTCTCGGGTGATGCGCCTCGATGTGTGATGGTGGCCATGTCGCTCTCCTTGTTGTCGTTGTTTCATTCCCGACGAGAACCGTGATGGGTCCTCGTGGACTGAGGAGTGTTGTGGTCACCATTCTGGGCCGGGGACGTTACCGCTTTCGTCCCCCCTGGCACGTTCCCCCCAGGGGGAACGTTGGTGTTTGCGCTGGTCAGGGCACGTTCCCCCGAAAGTTGGCGGAACTTCTTGCACAGAGCGGTTTTCGGTGATTTCAGTGCGTTGTCGGTGCCGATATCCGTTACGGGGGTTGGTGATCGACATGGTTATCCCCTGCTCCTTCCCGGAGGGGGAACGTTGGTATTTGTGCTGGTCAGGCCACGTCCCCCCCTCCAAGGGGGTCGCATCCGAGGATCGGGGCTCAGAAGCCGATGCCCGGGCCGCCCCCAGAAGGGCGGGAGTAGCTGGGTGGCGGCTCGCGATGCCGGCGAGACACGGGTGCCGGATCCTTGCGCCCCTCGGTGTGTGACGGGTGGTCATAGCGCTCGTACTTGGCTGCTTCTTCAGCCGCGTGTCGGCGTACGACCTCACGTGTCGGTCGGTGTACGACCTGACGTGTCGGTCTCGGCGTGCTGATCATGGCATGGGTTCACCTGCGGTGGTGAGGTCGAAGCGGTCTTTGAGCCGGT
>JBKJLD010000031.1:0-4767 GCA_046597165.1 Nocardioides sp. | reverse complement strand
CGTCGTCAACCTCCGCAGGATGCACGCAGCCGCCCTCAGCCTCAGCTGAGGGCGGCTTCGCCCTGCCCTGCCAGCCCGCGCCACCCACCTTCGACCAAACCGCAACAGCCACCTGGTGACGACGATCCACCGCTGTCTGCCTGAGCGGGGCGTCAGCCGCAGGCTGGGGCGTCCGGGAGCGGAGCGGGCACGCCCAGCAAGGGCATCCCGAGGGTGACCCCGGCCGACTGGGCGGGTGCCGCGTTGCGGACCTCCCAGGCGGCGCCCGAGCGGGTCCGGCGTACGGCGTGGACGGGCCCGTCGGCGACCAGGTGGTGCGGGGCGGCCCGGGTGATCGTGACGCTCACCATGTCGCCCGGGCGCACGTCGGAGTCGGGGACCTGCGAGAAGTCGGCCGCAAAGTGGACCAGCCGGTTGTCGGGCGCGCGACCGGAGAGCCGGTGGGTCGCGGCATCCTTGCGACCCTCGCCCTCGGAGACCATCAGCTCGACGGTCCGCCCGACCTGGGTCTGGTTCTCCGACCAGGCGACGTCGTTGACCAGGGCGGCGAGCCGCTCGTAGCGGTCCTTGACCACCTCGGGCGTGATCTGGTGCTCGAGGGTGGCGGCGGGGGTGCCGGGCCGCTTGGAGTACTGGAAGGTGAAGGCGCCGGCGAACCGGGCCGCCGCGACGACGTCGAGGGTCGCCCGGAAGTCCTCCTCGGTCTCGCCGGGGAAGCCCACGATGATGTCGGTGGTGATCGCGGCGTCGGGCATCGCGGCCCGGACCCGCTCGATGATGCCGAGGTACTTCGACTGCCGGTAGGAGCGCTTCATGTCGCGCAGCACCTTGTCGGAGCCGGACTGCAGCGGCATGTGCAGCGAGGGCATCACGTTGGGAGTCTGGGCCATCGCCTCGATGACGTCGTCGGTGAACTCGGCGGGGTGCGGTGAGGTGAACCGGACCCGCTCGAGCCCCTCGACCTCGCCACAGCCGCGCAGCAGCTTGCTGAACGCCTGGCGGTCGCCGAACTCCACGCCGTAGGCGTTGACGTT
The DNA here is from genome assembly GCA_046597165.1 of Nocardioides sp. GTDB lineage: Bacteria > Actinomycetota > Actinomycetes > Propionibacteriales > Nocardioidaceae > Nocardioides. The sequence goes on along the minus strand of JBKJLD010000031.1, from coordinate 3,733 downwards.
CTGACCCAGCAGGGTGATCTCGCTGACGCCGTCGGCGACCAGGGCCTCGATCTCGGCGAGGATCTCGCCGGGCCGGCGGTCCTTCTCCTTGCCGCGCAGGGCCGGGACGATGCAGAACGTGCAGGTGTTGTTGCAGCCGACCGAGATCGACACCCACGCGGCGTACGCCGACTGCCGCTTGGTCGGCAGCGTCGAGGGGAAGACCTCGAGCGACTCCAGGATCTCGACCTGCGCCTCCTCCATCACCCGGGCCCGCTCGAGCAGCACGGGCAACGAGCCGATGTTGTGGGTGCCGAAGACGACGTCGACGTACGGCGCCCGGTCGGTGATGCTCGCGCGATCCTTCTGCGCCAGGCAGCCACCGACGGCGATCTGCATGCCCGGGTGGGCGGCCTTGATCGGCGCGAGGTGCGAGAGGTTGCCGTAGAGCTTGTTGTCGGCATTCTCGCGCACCGCACAGGTGTTGAAGACGACCACGTCGGGGTGCACCACCCGGTCGGCGCGGTCGTCCGGCGCGTCATAGGCGACGTACCCCGCGTCCTCCAGCAGCCCGGTCAGCCGCTCGGAGTCGTGGACGTTCATCTGGCAGCCGTAGGTGCGGACCTCGTAGGTGCGCGACGGTGCGGGTGCGGTCTCGGGCGTGGCAGTCATGACGGGGACAAGGGTACGGCGCCGCGACCGAATCCCGGATTCGCGCGACAGGGGCGGGCTCGGTGCCACAGGGTGGGAGCACCATGTGCGAACCCCAGCTGGACCGGCGCGGCCTCTTCCTGGCCGGCGCCGGCGTCGCGACCGCCGCCACGCTGCTCACCTTCGAACCGGCAGCGGCCGGCACGGTGCGCACCAAGGTCTTCACGGGATCGTTCACCGACCCCACCACCCCCGACTGGCACTACCTGCCGTTCCGGGTGCCGCCCGGTGTCCGCGAGATCGAGGTGGACTACGACTTCGCCCCGACCGACACGGGCGTCGGCTTCAGCTACAACGTCGTCGACATCGGCATTTTCGACCCCTCGGGTCACGGACCGGGCGACGCGCGGGGGTTCCGGGGCTGGTCGGGCGGAGCCCGGCGACACTTCCGGATCAGCCGCGGCTCCTCGACGCCCGGCTACCTCGCGGGACCGATCACGCCCGGGGTGTGGAACGTCATCCTCGGCCCGTTCACCATCGTCTCGCCGGGCACGCCGTGGCGGGTCACCGTGACCCTGCACTTCGGCCGCTCGGGCCCCAAGTTCGTGCCGCACCCCGCGCCACGCCAGGTCATCGGCACCGGCCCCGGCTGGTACCGCGGCGACCTTCACCTGCACACCGTCCACTCCGACGGGAAGCGCACCCAGCCGCAGATGATCCGGGCGGCCCTGGCCGCCGGGCTCGACTTCATCGGCTCCTCCGAGCACAACACCTCGTCGTCGACCCTCGAGTGGGGCAAGCACACGCCGCCGGACTTCCTGGTGATGAGTGGCGAGGAGGTCACCACCCGCAACGGCCACTGGCTCGCGACCGGGCTCCCCGCCGACGCCTGGATCGACTGGCGCTACCGCGCCGAGGACGACCTGCTGCAGGGCTTCACCGACCAGGTGCGCGCCCTGGGCGGACTGGCGATCGTGGCCCACCCCTACAACCCCCTGACCAGCATCCGGTGGGACTTCGGCGCCGACTACGCCCAGATGGACGCCGTCGAGGTCTGGAACGGGCCGTGGACCCTGGACGACCAGACGACCGTGACCCACTGGCACGCGCTGCTGGCCGCCGGTCACTACGTCCCGGCGGTCGGGAACTCCGACTCCCACACCGAGAGCCAGACCGTCGGCCTGCCCCACAACGTGGTCAGGGCCGAGAACCTCGGGACGACCGCCATCGTGGCGGCTCTCAAGCAGGGCCGTGCCTGGGTCGCGGAGTCGGCCGCGGTGGGTCTGACGTTCGTGGCCGGCCTCGGCGAGACCACGACCGAGTGCGGCGAAAGACTCGCGGCGGCACCCGAGGACACCGTCGACGTACGCCTCGAGGCCTCGGGCGTCCCCGGCTGCCTGGCCCAGATCATCGGGCCGGAGGGCATCCTCGCCGGAGCCGTCGCCGACGACGGCGGCGCCGTGGTGGTGACCACCCAGGTCCCCGTCGGGGCGACCGCGTTCGTGCGCGCGGAGCTACGCCGGCCCACCGCCTCGGTCGAGGACCCGGTGCGGGCGTCGGCGGCCCCGATGGTCGCCCTGACCAACCCGGTCTTCCTGGGGGCTACTTCTTCGGCGTGACCCAGAGCCTGATGACGCCCTCGATGACCACGGTGCCGTCGGTGCGCACGCCCCGGACCCGCACCGGCAGGTCCGGGTCGTCGCCGGTCCACTGCTCGGGGTCGGTCTCGGCGATGCACGTGATGTCGCTGGTCGCCTTGGCGGTGTAGCTGACGTCCATGCCCTTGGGGATCCACCGCCTGTCGCTGGGGATCGTCGCCTCGGCCAGCGCGCCCATGGCCGCCTCGAGCCCGTTGCACAGCGCGATCGCGTGCACGGTGCCGAGGTGGTTGTGGACGCCGCGGCGATCGGGGATCAGCAGCTCGGCGTAGTCGGGGCGGATCTCGAGGAACCGCGGGTGGATGGAGGCGAAGTACGGCGCCTTCTGTGCGAACAGCAGCGAGAAGACCCGCTTGCCGCCCGGGAGGGCGCTCGTCCTGCGCCAGAGGTTGAGGACCTGACTCATGCGGGCCATGCTACTGGTGAGTAACCATCGGCGCTGTGAGCGGCGCCACGCCGTCGCTGGGTCACGGCTGGCAGGCTGCCCCCATGGATGGACGACGAGCACTGGTGCTGGGCGGCGGCGGCGTCACCGGCATCGCCTGGGAGACCGGTCTGCTGCTGGGCCTGCAGGAGGCCGGGGTGGACCTGACCAGCGCGGACCTGGTCGTCGGCACGTCGGCCGGCTCCGTGGTCGGCGCCCAGGTCACGACGGGGAACACGCTGGCCGACCTCTACGCCTACCAGCTGCGGCCCCCGACCCCCGGCCCGGTGGCCACCATCGGCCCTCGGGTGCTCGCGGGGTTCGCCTGGTCGATGCTGCGCGCGCGTGGCGACCTGGAGACGTTCGGACGCCTCCTCGGTCAGTGGTCGGTGCGCCGGGCCGCGGCGGGGCGAACGCCCACCCTGGCCGAGCGGTACGCCGCGATCCGCGAGCGCCTCCCGGTGCTGGACTGGCCCGAGCCCGGGCGCCTGGTCGTGACCGCCCTCGACGCGCAGACCGGCGAGCTGCGCGCCTTCGACGGCTCGGACGAGACCCCCCTGCTGGACGCGGTGGCCGCGAGCTGTGCCGTGCCCGGGGTCTACCCACCGGTCCCGATCGGCGGTCGCGTCTATGTCGACGGCGGCGCCCGCTCGGGCTCCAACGCGGACCTGGCCGTCGACTGCGATCTCGTCGTCGCCCTGACCCCGGTCGACCGGGCCGTGGGGCCGATGCGCACGGCCGCCCAGCTGCTCGGCGACCGCCCGGCGGTGGTCATCTCGCCCGACGGGGCCGCCCGCGCAGCCATCGGCAAGAACGTGCTCGACACCGCCGCCCGAGCCGCCTCCGCGCGGGCCGGCCATGCGCAGGCGGCCACGGTCGTCGAGGAGATTCGAGCCCTCTGGGGCTAGGACGTGTCTGGTTAGTCGAGCCACAGGGTGATGGCTCGTAGGACGACGCCGCCGCGGTAGGTGGTGGCGAGCTTGTCGTAGCGGGTGGCGAGTCCGCGCCAGTCTTTGATGCG
>JBKJLD010000088.1:0-27791 GCA_046597165.1 Nocardioides sp. | reverse complement strand
CGGCAACAAGAACTCCTGATCCCGGATCACCGGACGATACGAACGCGCCATGCCCCATCATTTCGCGTCCAGCCCAAGATCGCACGCACCCGCCCCGGGCGATTTCGCAACAGCCACATGGTGCAGAACATCGTCAACGGGGCGACCGGGATCGCGATCATCGGGACCGACGAGACCGGGCGGATCACCCTGTTCAACCCGGGCGCCCAGCGGTTGCTCGGCTACGCACCCGACGAGGTGCTCGGCCACTTCACCACGATGTTCCACACGGCGGCGGCCCTCTCCGAGCAGGCGCGCGAGCTCGGGGTCCGCGACGACTTCTCGGAGATCGTGCAGGCGCTGGTGTCCCCGAAGCGGGCGGGCACGGACCTCCGCTTCGTGCGCAAGGACGGCGCTGAGCGCACCCACTCGATGACACTGACCCGGATGGTTGACGACCGGGGAAACGTCACCGGCTACGTCAGCACCTCCGAGGACGTCACCGAGCGCGTCCAGGCCGCAACCGCACTGCAGGAGGCCCTCGACAAGGAGCGCCGCGCGGTCGAGAACCTGCGCGAGGTCGACGTGGTGAAGGATGCGTTCGTCTCCAGCGTCAGTCACGAGCTCCGTACCCCGCTCACGAGCATCGTGGGCTATCTCGAGATGCTCCGCGAGGGGGAGTTCGGCAACCTCAACTCCCACCAGTCCGACGCCGTACGCCGGGTGGCCGACAACAGCGCCCGGCTGCTCTCGCTCATCGACGACCTCCTGACGCTCTCGCGGGTGCAGGACGAGGGGATGAGCCAGGTCGACCGAGTCTTCGACCTGCGCGACGTGGTGCAGGCCGGCCACGACGTGGTGGCTCCGGCATGGGCGCGACGGGGGCTGGCGGTGGACCTGGAGCTCCCGCAGGACCCGGTCCCGATGCTCGGCGACCGGGACATGATGGAGCGGGTGGTCGTCAACCTCGTGGGGAACGCGGTCAAGTTCACCCCGGACGGCGGGCGGGTCGCGATCAGGCTGCGCCGCGAGGGCGATGACGCGCTCCTCGAGGTGAGCGACACCGGGATCGGCATCCCTGTCGAGGAGCAGGACCAGCTGTTCGCGCGGTTCTTCCGGTCCTCGACCGCCCAGAAGCAAGCCATCCCGGGCAGCGGCCTGGGTCTGTCGATCGCGCGGGCCGTGGTGACCAAGCACGGCGGCTCGGTGACGGTCGAGTCCGCGCTCGACCGGGGCACGACGTTCCGGGTGCGGCTGCCCGTCGTGGTTTGAGCCTGCGCTCTGGCAGGAATATAGAATCTTCAACTACTGTTGCAGATGGTGACTTCCAAGGAGGTGGGCCTGATGCCCGCAATCACCGTTGACGACCTGACCGTGCTGGACCGGCTCCGCTCCCCGGGGCTCGGCGACCAGCCCCGACCGGTCCTTCAGGTCACGACCGCACCGCAGGGCTACGAAGGTGAGGGGTTCCCCGTCCGCCGGGCGTTCGCCGGCATCGACCTGGCCCAGCTCGACCCGTTCGTGATGATGGACCAGATGGGTGAGGTGGAGTACGCCCCGGGTGAACCCAAGGGGACCTCCTGGCACCCGCACCGCGGCTTCGAGACCGTCACCTACATCATCGACGGCACCTTCGACCACCAGGACAGCCATGGTGGCGGCGGCACCATCACCAATGGCGACACCCAGTGGATGACCGCAGGCTCCGGCCTCCTGCACATCGAGGCGCCGCCGGAGTGGATGGTCACCCAGGGCGGCCTCTTCCACGGGATCCAGCTGTGGGTCAACCTGCCTCGTGACGCCAAGATGAACACGCCGAAGTACCAGGACCTGCGCTCCGGTGAGGTCGCGCTGCTGACCTCTCCCGACGCCGGCTCCCTGGTGCGGGTGATCGCCGGAACGGTAGACGGCCACGCCGGCCCCGGGTCGACGCACACCCCGATGGCGCTGGTGCACGCCAGCATCGAGCCGGGCGCCCGCCTCGAGCTGCCGTGGAACGTGGACTTCAACGCGCTGGTCTACGTCCTCAACGGCCGCGGCACGGTCGGCGTCGAGGGACGTCCGATTCAGACCGGGCAGTCCGCGGTGCTGGGGGCGGGGGACTACCTCACCGTCACCGCGGCGGGCAGCCAGGAGAGCCGCTCGCCGAAGCTGGACGTCATCGTGGTCGGCGGTCAGCCGATCCGCGAGCCGCTCGCCTGGGCCGGTCCGTTCGTGATGAACACCAAGGCCGAGGTGCTCCAGGCCTATGAGGACTTCCAGCGCGGCAGCTTCGGTCACATCCCCGGCTGACCCCAGAGGTACGACGCAGCACGGCCCCGGCGCGAGCGCCGGGGCCGTGCTGTTTCGTCTGGGGTGAGTAACGGGACTTGAACCCGCGACATCCGCCACCACAAGGCGGCGCTCTACCAGCTGAGCTATACCCACCGTGGGTCCGCCAGTACTGCCGGACCGGAGAGGAGTGTACTAGTTGGACGCGGACTTTCCCGCATCGGGTGCATCGGCCGTCAGGCCGGTCAGGGAGCCACCGTGTCTCGCCGCGATCGCCCGGGCTGCGTTGCTGTCGGGACCGGGGGGAGCCACGAAGACGGCCTCGCGGTAGTAGCGCAGCTCCTCGATGCTCTCCTGGATGTCGGCCAGCGCCCGGTGGTTGCCGCGCTTCTCCGGCGACTGGAAGTAGGCGCGCGGGTACCAGCGTCGCGACAGCTCCTTGATCGAGGAGACGTCGACGATCCGGTAGTGCAGGAACGACTCCAGCAGGGGCATGTCGCGGGCCAGGAAGGCCCGGTCGGTCGCCACCGTGTTGCCGGCGAGCGGCGGACGACTCCCGCCGGGGCAGTGCTGCTTGATGTAGGCCAGCACCTGCTCCTCGGCCTCGGCCATCGGCAGGCCGTTCTCGAGCTCGACGAGGAGTCCCGACGTCTCGTGCATGTTGCGCACGAAGTCGTTCATCTGCTCCAGCGCCTCGGCCGGAGGCTTGATGATGATGTCGATGCCGTCGCCGTCGCCGAGGACGTTCAGCTCGAAGTCGGTCACCAGGGCGGCGACCTCGATGAGCGCGTCGGCGCCCAGCTCGAGGCCGGTCATTTCACAGTCGATCCAGACCAGTCTCTCGTTCACGAGACGTCACCCTACGCGTCTTCTCGCGGGGGCTCTCAGCGGTCGTGCAGCCCGTCGTCCTAGGGTCGAGTCATGACGCAGTGGCTGGGACTCCTCGCGCGCCTGCTCGTCGGGGGCGTGTGGATCGTCGCCGGGGCGCTCAAGCTGCCCGATCCCGCGGCGAGCGTCCGGGCCGTCCGGGCCTATGACCTCCTCCCAGAGGCGATCACGCCGACGTTCGGTCACCTGTTGCCGGTCCTCGAGGTCGTCGTGGGGGCCGCTCTGGTCCTGGGCATGCTCACCCGCGGGGCCGCAGTGATCTCGTCGTTGCTCTTCGTCATGTTCATCGTCGGGATCGTCTCGGTCTGGGCGAGGGGCATGTCGATCGAGTGTGGCTGCTTCGGCGGCGGCGGTACCAGGGCCGACGCGGCCGCGTCGTACCCCTGGGAGATCGGCCGCGATCTGGGGCTGCTCGCCGCCTCGCTCCTGCTCGTGCGGTGGCGCCGGACCCGGCTCGCGCTCGACCACTTCCTGTTTCCGCGTATCGAAGGAATCTGACCCATGTCCAAGAAGAACCGTGACGAGTCCCGGTCCGAGCGTGCTGCCGCGGCCCTCCTGGTGCAGCGCCGCCGGGAGCAGCGTCGCCGCAACCTGATGATCGGCGGCGTGGTCGCCTTCCTCCTGCTGGTGGTCGTCGCTGTCGTCTACGGCATCCAGAGCCAGCGCGACACCAGCGGGCAGGTGGCCAAGGACGTTCCGGCAGGACTCACCGACGGGTACGGCGTGCTCGACGGGGCCGCTTCGGCCCCCAGGACCGTCACGGTCTACGAGGACTTCCAGTGCCCGATCTGCCACGAGTTCGAGCAGGCGACGCAGCAGCAACTGCGGCAGGCGGTGGCCGACGGCAAGATCCAGCTCGACTACCGGATGGTTGCCTTCCTGGACCGGGCCTCGACCACGAACTACTCCTCGCGGGCCCTGAACGCCGCGGCGGTCGTGCTGGACGCATCGGGTCAGGACGTCTTCGTGAAGTTCCATGACCTGCTCTACGAGAACCAGCCCCAGGAGGGCTCCGCCGGGCTCAGTGACGACGAGCTGGTCAAGCTGGCCGTGCAGGCAGGTGCCACGGAGTCCGACGTCCGCCCTGGCATCGAGGACAACCAGTTCCACCAGTGGGTGGTCAACGCGACCGACCAGATGTCGAAGAACGGTGTCAACGGCACCCCCACCGTCCTGGTGGACGGCAAGATCCAGGGCGACGGTTCCCTGCAGAGCAGCATCGACGCCGTGCTCGCAGCGGTGAAGTAGCCGTGCAGGTCGAGCGGGTGCAGAAGTGGGTCATGTCGACCCTGCTCCTCACGACGGCCACCATCTTCGCCGGTGGGCTCTCGGTCCTCGCCGGGACCGCCGACCGGGCGGGGGCGAAACCGGGCCTGCTGGTGATCGCCGGGGCCGTGGGGATGATGGCCATGGCCGGGGTCCGCACGATCAACCAGAAGCCGGTGCTCTCGACCTGGCTGCTGCTCGGGCTGCTGCCCGCGGCCGTCGGTTCGTTCTTCCTGTTCCTCGCCTGAGAGAGTGCCGCGTGTGAGCATCTCGACGACCCACCTCGACTTCATCGCCGGCCTGCCGAAGGCCGAGCTCCACGTCCACCACGTCGGCTCCGCCTCCCCGCGGATCGTCAGCGAGCTGGCGGCGCGGCACCCCGGCGTCGTCCCGAGCGACCCCGAAGCGTTGCGGTCGTTCTACGAGTTCCGCGACTTCGCGCACTTCATCGAGGTCTACCTCGCAGTGGTCGACCTCATCCGGACCCCCGAGGACATCCGGTACCTCACCTACGAGGTCGCACGCGAGATGGCGACCGGCCAGAACCTGAGGTACGCCGAGCTGACCTGCACGCCGTACACCTCCGTGCGGCCGCACGAGGTCGGCCTGGGGATGGCGATCGAGGCCTACACCGAGGCGATCGAGGACGCGCGGGTCGCGGCCGAGCGCGACTTCGGTCTGGTACTGCGCTGGATCTACGACATTCCGGGCGAGAGCGGTCTGCCGGCCGCCGACTCGACGCTGGACTTCGCGCTGAACCACCGCCCCGACGGGCTGATCGGCTTCGGTCTCGGGGGCCCCGAGATCGGGGTGCCGCGCGCGCAGTTCCAGCCGCACTTCGCCGCCGCGCGGGCCGCCGGGTTGCGCAGTCTGCCGCACGCGGGGGAGACGACGGGCCCCGAGACGGTCTGGGACGCGCTGAGACTCCTGGGCGCCGATCGGATCGGTCACGGCACCACCTCGGCACAGGACCCCGCGCTGCTCGCGCACCTGGCCGAGACCGGGATTCCGCTGGAGGTGTGCCCGTCGTCGAACATCGCAACCCGTGCGGTCGCCACCCTGGCCGAGCACCCGATCCGCGCGTTCCGTGACGCGGGCGTCACGATCACCGTCAACTCCGACGACCCGCCGATGTTCGGGACCACGCTGAACCAGGAGTACGCCATCGCGGCCGACCTGCTCGACCTCGACGAGTCGGGGCTGGCCGATCTGGCGCGCGCGGCCGTGCACGCGTCGTACGCCGAGGACGACGTGCGGTCCCGGGTGCTCGCGGAGATCGACACCTACGTCGCGGGCTGACCGCCCGGGAATGGCAAAGGCCCCGCAAACTCATACTTTGCGGGGCCACACTCTTTTTACCCCGCAACCAGGGTGGTCCCTCGCATTTGGACGCGTGTTGAGGACGTGATGCTGCCCACGCCGAGGGCGGCTGGACCCGGACGGTGGGAGACGGGAGCCCGGCTCCGGTCGGAGCTGCGCGTCGTGCGGGACGCTGCGTAAGGCCCCGAGAGCCGCTCCGGCCGGAACTCCCGAGGGAGCTGAGGTCCGGGTCCGTCTCCCGCCGCCCGGGATTTTGGCCACTCTACGACTCCCGAGACGCACCCGGGACCCCCCTTGAGGGTGAATAGTGTCTGCCCATGGATTCCGAGCAGGTCACCCCCATGCGCGTCGCGATCGTCAACGACTACGAGATCGTGGTTGCGGGGGTCGCCGCCATGCTGGCCCCGCACCACGAACGGCTCGCCGTCATCGAGCTCGACTCCGGCCTGCCCGTCGTCAGCGACGTGGACGTGATCCTCTACGACACCTTCGGGCAGGTGCAGGGCGACGGCGTGGACCTCGAGGACCTGGTCCACGGCAGCGGCGCCCGGGTGGTGATCTTCAGCTGGAACACCCAGCCGGACCTGGTCGAGCGGGCGATCCGCAAGGGGGCGGCGGGCTACCTGTCCAAGGGGCTCTCGTCGACCGAGGTGGTCGAGGCGCTGGAAGCGGTCCTGGCCGGCAAGCTCGTCATACCCCCTGAAGTGGAGCGCGACGACTGCGCGATGGGGGACTGGCCGGGGCGCGAGGCCGGTCTGAGCGCGCGAGAGGCGGAGGTCCTCGCGCTGATCACCCAGGGGCTGAGCAACCAGGAGATCGCCGAGCGCAGCTACCTGAGCATCAACTCGGTGAAGACCTACATCCGCACGGCCTACCGCAAGATCGGCGCCACCCGGCGTGCTCAGGCCGTGATCTGGGGGATGAAGCACGGCTTCGAGCCCGACCGGGCCCGGTACGTCGACACCACGCGCTGAGCAGCCTGTCGGGGCTTCCACGGCGTCGCGGGCGGCGGCATAGTGGAAGCATGAAGGCATCCCAGCAGACTGCCGATGAAGTGGCGGAGCGCCTGTTCGGCTCGCTCCTCGGCACGGTCGAGATCCTGTCGGTCTATCTCGGAGATCGACTGGGTTGGTATCGCTGCCTGGCAGACGACGGCCCGGCAAACGCGGTCGACCTGGCCCGGCGCACCGACACCCAGGTCCGCTACGCCCGCGAGTGGCTGGAGCAGCAGGCGGTGGCCGGACTGTTGGACGTGGAGTCCGATGGTGAACCGGACGAGCGTCGCTTCTCGCTCCCGGCCAGCACCGCCGAGGTGATGACCGACGAGACGAGTCTGGCCTACCTGGCACCCCTCGGCCGGATGTTCGGGGCGGTCGGGGCGGTGCTGCCCCAGCTCCTCGAGGTCTACAGAACGGGGGGCGGCGTCAGCTGGGACGACCTCGGCGACGATGCGCGCGAGGCCCAGGCCGACGCCAACCGCCCGTGGTACGACAAGCAGCTCGGCCCGGCACTCGCGGGTGTGCCGGCGGTCCACGACGCCCTCACCGCACCGGGTTGCCGGGTCCTCGACGTGGGCTGCGGTGGAGGTTGGTCGAGCATCGCCCTGGCCCGCGCCTATCCCTCGGCCACAGTGCTCGGCGTCGACATCGACCAGCCCTCGGTCGACCTCGCTGTGGCGAACGCCCATGACGCGGAGGTGAGCGAGCGGGTGCGCTTCCTGTGCCAGGACGCGGCCACCCTGCCCGAGGGGACGGTCGACGTGGCCTTTGCCTTCGAGTGCGTGCACGACATGCCCCGACCCGTCGAGGTTCTTACCGCGGTTCGTCGCACACTCGCACCCGGGGGCGCGCTGGTGGTGATGGACGAGGCCGTGGCCGACGAGTTCGCCCCGGACGGCGACGAGCTGGAGCGGATCATGTACGGCTTCAGCCTGTTCGTCTGCCTGCCGGACGGGCTCTCCTCACCCCCGAGCGTGGGGACCGGCACCGTGATGCGTCCCTCGACGTTGCAGGGGTACGGCGAGGAGGCCGGCTTCGGCGCGTTCGAGGTCCTCCCGATCGAGGGCTTCGGGTTCTGGCGCTTCTACCGGCTGTCCTGACCTGCGAAAAAATCGAGCACCCCCGGCAGGACTCGAACCTGCGACCTAGAGATTAGAAGGCTCTTGCTCTATCCAGCTGAGCTACAGGGGCGGGGGATCGGAAAAACAGTTGGGACGAGCATCGGGAAGACCCGTTGACGACTCATCCCCATTGTGGCGCCGATCCGGCGCCAGTATGCCGCAAGCGACGCTCAGTCCAAGGGCGCGGTCTCGAGGCGGCCACCCCCCATCGCGAGGCCCACCATTGACGACCGAGGGCAAAAGGGCTCTGATCAATGCCATGGGTGGCATGGGGCCGCCATTTGGGGGTACGTCCGTGAGCCGACGACTGCTGCACATCATCGCCACCCCGCGTGGACTGGCCTCCAACACCGGACGGGTGAGCAACGTCCTGCTGGAGGAGTTCGATGCCAGGTTCGGCGACCTGGACATCAAGACCCTGGACCTCTTCAGCGCCGATCTGCCTGCCGTTGCCGGCGTCAACATCAAGTCGAAATACGCTCTGATGACCGGGCAGCCCCTGGACGCTGCCGCTCAGAACTCGTGGAGTGAGATCGAGCGGACCATCGAGGAGTTCCTCGACGCCGATCTCTACCTGCTCACCGTCCCGATGTGGAACTTCTCCATCCCGTATGCGCTCAAGTACTACATCGACGCGATCGTCCAGCCGGGGTACCTCTTCAAGTACGACGACCACGGGCAGCCCGCGGGCATGGTCCACGACCGGAAGATGGTGGTCGTGAGCTCCCGGGGTGCCGACTACTCGCAGCCGCCCCTGGCGGCGCTCGACTTCGTGGAGAGCTATCTGCGGACCATCTTCGGGCTGGTCGGGATCACCGAGATCAAGTTCTTCAACGTGCAGCCGATGGACATCTCCGCCGAAGCGCGCAAGTCAGCGCACCGGGCGGCGACCGCCGACATCCGGTCCTGGGTGGCGGCTGGCGCCTGGGACGCCGATCCGAGCGCCCCGCCGGAGGCGCTGCCGGCCGATGTAAAGCCGCCGGTCATTCCAGCCTGAGCCAGCGCTGCCCGTGCGTCAGCGGCCGAGGGCCTTGCGGGCCAGGACCACGAAGCCGGCGCCGAAGAAGCCGAGGAGGGCCCAGCCCAGAGGCTGACCGCTCTCGCTCCCGGGGAGCACCAGGACGACGCCCGCCGCGACCGGCAGCAGGCACAGGAGCGCCACGACCAGCAGTGACCAGTTGGCCCGACGCTTGCCGACCGAGCCGGCGGTCACCGAGACCCGGCGGCCTGGTGGTTGCCCATCCAGGTCTCGACGTCGGACGCGGTGCGGGGGAGGGCCGCCGACAGGTTCCGGAACCCGCTCGCGGTGACCAGGATGTCGTCCTCGATCCGGATGCCGATGCCGCGCAGCTCCTCGGGGACCAGGAGGTCGTCCTCCTGGAAGTACAGCCCCGGCTCCACGGTCAGGACCATCCCCTCGGCGAGGTCGCCCTTGGGGTAGACGTCGACCGCCGCGTTGCCGCAGTCGTGCACGTCCATACCGAGCATGTGGCTGGTGCCGTGCAGGGTCCAGCGGGCGTAGACCTTGCTGTCGGGGTCCAGCGCCTCCTCGGCCGAGACGGGGAGCAGCCCCAGGCCCTCGAGCCCGTGGGCGAGGACAGCCATCGCGGCATGGTGCGCAGCCAGGAAAGGTACGCCGGGGCGCACGGCCTGGATGCCCGCCTCCTGCGCGGCGTACACGAGGTCGTAGAGCTCACGTTGCACGGTCGTGAACCGACCGTCGACCGGCAGGGTCCGGGTGACGTCGGCGGTGTAGAGGTTGCGACCTTCGACGCCCATGTCGAGCAGCAGCAGCTCGCCAGGGGTCACCGGGCCGGAGTTCTCGATCCAGTGCAGCGTCGTGGCGTGCTTGCCGCCGCCGACGATGGAGTCGTAGCCGATGTCGTTGCCCATGGCGCGGGCCCTGCGGAAGAAGGTGCCTTCGATCCAGCGCTCGCCGTACTTCAGGACGTCGGCCCAGTCGCGCACGGAGTCCTCGAAGCCCAGCGTCGTGATGTCGCAGGCCTCCTGGAGCTCGGCGACCTCCCACTCGTCCTTGATCAGCCGCATCTCGGAGGCCACGCGGGCGAAGTCGTCGTCGAGCGACTGGTCGGCGGTGACCATCCGGTCGACGGTCTCGGAGATGCCGCGTAGGACCCGGGTCTTGCCCGAGCCGGTCAGGGCGTCGGGGAGCCGGTCGATGTGACGCACCGGCAGCCCGAGCGAGCTGGACATCTCGTGCAGCGACGGGCGGCGTCCGGCCCACAGCTCGCCGTACTGGCGGTCGCGGAAGAACTCGTCGGTCTCGCGCGACGAGCGGGGGCGGGCGTAGAGGACCGCCTCGCCGGCCTCGATGACCAGGACGGCGTCGCTGGTCTGGTTGCCGGTGAAGTAGGTGTGCGCGGTGTCCGCGCGGAAGCGGTAGTCGGTGTCGTTCGCCCGGACCTTGTAGGTGCCGGACGGGAGCACCAGCCGCTCGCCGGGGAACGCCTCGGCCAGCCGGACCCGGCGCCGGGCGGCGTGCTCGGTGATCGGGTGCGCCGGCAGGTCCAGCTCGCGCTCGCCCCAGCCCGTGCGCATGAACGCGGAGTAGGCCTCGGGCACGGCAGGGTCGTGGGACTCGGTCTTCGGCTGCGTCTCGCTCACGCGCTCACTGTACGCCGGAAGCCGGGTTGGGCCACGACTCCCGTTAGGCTTCGGCCCATGCCCGGAACCCGTCGAGACAGTCTTGCCTTCACGGTCGTCGTGACCGGGCTGGTCAGCCTTGGCGCTCTCCTGATCCTGCTGGTCATCGCCCTGTCGGGTGGTCCCGGGTCGCTGGTGCTCGCCACCGCGCTGGCAGCACTGCCCGTCGGTCCGCTGGTCGGGTGCTACCTGTGGCTGGACCGCTACGAGCCGGAGCCGCGCAAGCTGCTCGCGATGGGGCTGCTGTGGGGCGGATTCGTCGCCACCGCGGCCGCGCTGCTGCTCCAGGGCATCGGCGGCTTCGTGGTCGGCTTCAGCGACAACCAGAGCCTCGAGATCGTCGCCCCGATCACCGAGGAGGCCAGTAAGGGCCTTTTCCTGCTGCTCCTGCTGTGGTGGCGCAGAGCGGAGGTCGACGGGATCCTCGACGGCATCGTCTACGCCGGCATGATCGGCATCGGCTTCGCCTTCATCGAGAACATCCTCTACCTGCTCGCGGCCTACGACGGCACCGACGGGGTCGGGCCGGGCGGCTCCCAGGCGCTCACGGGCACCTTCATCGTGCGCTGCCTGTTCAGCCCGTTCGCCCACCCGCTCTTCACGACCTTCACCGGCATCGGGGTCGGGATCGCGGTCGGGTCCCGCACCCGCGCCGTCCGGTTCCTGGCGCCGGTCCTCGGCTACGCCTGTGCGGTTGCCGCCCACGCGACGTGGAACACCTCGACCGTCTACGGCTTCGACAACTTCCTCGCGGTCTACGCACTGTTGATGGCCCCCGCCTTCGTCGCGATCATCGTCTTCGCGATCTGGTCTCGCCGCTCGGAGCGTGTGATGCTCACCGCAGCCCTCGGTGACGCCGCGCAGCGGGGCCTGATCCCTGCCACCGACATCGGCTGGGTGGTCGACCTCCGGGCGCGGCGCCGCAGCCGCGCCTTCGCCCGCCAGCAGGGCGGCAAGCCCGCCGTCCGTGCCATGCGCGACTACCAGCAGGCGGCCATCGAGCTCGGCTTCCTGCACCACCGCTTCCTCAGGGGAACACCCCCGCCCGACTTCGCCGCCCGCGGTCAGGAGTACGTCGCCCGCATCGGCGCCGTGCGCCCCTCGATCGCCTTTCCCGGACAGGTGGTGCCCACGCGATGACCGCGCAGACCCACGACACGCAGATGCTCACCTCCCTCGTCCGGCTGCGGGGCTCCTTGCAGGACGCCCTGCTGCCGTTGGAGGTCCCCGGCGTCGAGGAGCAGCGCCTCGCGCGCCAGGAGATGGTCGACCAGCTCGAGGACTACGTCATCCCGCGCCTGATGACCATCGACGCGCCGTTGCTCGCCGTCGTCGGCGGCTCGACCGGCGCCGGCAAGTCGACCCTGGTGAACTCGCTGGTCGGGCGCCGGGTCACCGAGCCCGGCATGCTGCGTCCCACGACCCGCTCCCCAGTCCTGGTGCACCACCCCGACGACGGGCACTGGTTCGGCCAGGACCGCCTGCTGCCCGACCTCGAGCGCGTCGACCACGCCACCATCGACCCCGAGGCGCTGCAGCTGGTGGCCTCCGACACGATGCCCGCCGGCCTGGCCGTCCTCGACGCGCCGGACATCGACTCGGTCGAGGAACGCAACCGCACCCTGGCCGCACAGCTGCTCGCCGCCGCCGACCTGTGGCTCTTCGTCACCTCCGCCGCTCGCTACGCCGACCAGGTCCCGTGGGACTTCCTGCGGCAGGCGGCCGACCGCTCGACCGCCGTCGCGATCGTGCTCGACCGCACCCCCGAGGCGGCCGTCGAGACCGTCTCGACCCACCTGGCCCGGATGTTGGCCAGCCGTGGCCTCAAGGACTCACCCCTGTTCATCGTTCACGAGGGACCGGTCTCCGACGACGGGCTGCTGCCCGCCGCCGAGGTCGCGGACATCCGGGGCTGGCTCGAGTCGCTCGCCAATGACGCCGACGCCCGCGGGGCCGTGGTGAGGCAGACCCTCGACGGAGCCATCCGCACGTTGACCCGGCGTACCCATGCGATCGCGGACGCGGTCGCCGAGCAGGTCGTCGCGGAGCAGCGGCTGCGTGAGGGCGCTGACACGGCGTACGACGCCGCCATTGCCGCGGTCACGACCGCGGCCGCCGACGGCACGCTGCTGCGCGGCGAGGTCCTGGCCCGCTGGCAGGAGTTCGTGGGCACCGGCGAGCTGCTCAAGTCTCTGGAGAACAAGGTCGGCTGGCTGCGCGACCGGATCGTGAACTCGGTCAAGGGCAAGCCGCAGCAGGCCGAACGGGTCACCGTGGCGGTCGAGTCCGGTCTGGAGACCCTGATTCTCGAGCACGCCGAGGCCGCGGCCGAGCGGGCCGAGGCGACATGGCAGTCGCTGGGCTTCGGACAGGCCCTGCTCGGCGTCGCCGGGGAGGACCTGGGCCGGGCCTCACGTGACCTGCGCCGCCGGGCCGAGCGCGCGGTGCGCGACTGGCAGGAGGACGTCCTCGAGATGGTCCGCACGGAGGGCGCGGACAAGCGCTCCACGGCGCGCTTCCTGGCCTACGGCGTCAACGGGCTCTCAGTCGCGTTGATGGTCGTCGTCTTCGCCCAGACCGCCGGCCTGACCGGGGCCGAGGCCGGGATCGCCGGCGGCTCGGCGGTCCTGGGCCAGAAGCTGCTCGAGGCCGTGTTCGGGGACCAGGCGGTGCGCACCCTCGCCGAGCGGTCCCGCACCGCCCTGGACGTGCGGGTCCGGGCGCTCCTGGACGACGAGCGCGCGCGCTACCTCACGCTCCTCGACGGGCTCGCGATCGTGCCGGGCGCCCCGGAGGCGCTGCGCGCGGCGTCGCGACGCGTCGACGACCTCCGCTTCGCGGAGACCCGGCGCGGAGGCACCTCTCTGCACTGAGGACACGACCCCCTAGGGTAGTGGTGCACATGTCCGCCAGCAGCGTCCGCCCAGCGGGTCGAGGGAGAAAATGACGTCCTTGCTCGAGGGGGCCAAGAAGATGGTCACTCGCGGCACCGACATCGGTGCCCGCATCGACGGGCTCGACGCGGCCACCGCGGCGGCCCGTGGCCGGCTCGACGATTCGCTCGTCGACGAGGCCAGCGCAGTTCTCGAGCGTGCGTCGGGGCGTTTGCGCCTGTCGGCCGAGCACACCGTGGTGGCCATCGCCGGCGCTACGGGCTCGGGCAAGTCCTCCACCTTCAACGCGCTCACCGGCCTGGAGCTCTCGGCCGTCGGCGTACGCCGCCCCACCACCTCGTGGGCCACCGCCTGCGTGTGGGGCAGCCACGGGGCCGACGAACTCCTCGACTGGCTGGGCATCCCCCCGCGCCACCAGACGACCCGCGACTCGATGCTCGACACGGGCCGCGAGGACAGCGGGCTCCAGGGGGTCGTCCTGCTGGACCTGCCCGACCACGACTCGACCGAGGTCTCCCACCACCTCGAGGTCGACCGGCTCGTCAAGCTGGCCGACCTGCTGGTGTGGGTGCTCGACCCCCAGAAGTACGCCGATGCGGCGATCCACGACCGCTACCTCAAGCCGTTGGCCAGCCACCACGAGGTGATGCTCGTGGTGCTCAACCACATCGACACGGTCCCCGAGGAACGCCGCGAGGCGATGGTTGACGACGTACGCCGACTGCTCGCCGCCGACGGGCTCGACCAGGTCTCGGTCGTGGGAGTCAGCGCCCGGCACGGCATCGGGATGGCTGAGCTGCGCGCCGAGATCGCCAAGCGGGTCGCCGCCAAGAAGATGACGCGCGCCCGCCTCGAGGCCGACCTGCGCACTGTCGCGGGTCGCATGAACGAGGTCAGCGGCTCCGGGCGTACCCGTGAGCTGCACCAGGATCGGGTGGCCGCCCTCGAGGACGCGCTGGCCGAGGCGGCGGGCGTACCCACCCTGGTCGACGCCGTCGAGCGCTCGACGCGGCTGCGAGCCGGGCGGGCGACCGGCTGGCCGGTGACCGCCTGGCTCTCACGCTTCCGACCGGACCCGATCAAGCGACTCCATCTCGACCTGGGTTCAGCCGGGAAGCAGCTGACCGGTCGCTCACGCACCTCGATGCCGCAGGCCACCCAGGTGCAGCGCGCCCGGGTCGACAGCGAGGTCCGGGCGTTGGCCGACGACACCTCCGCGGGGCTCTCCCGCCCGTGGGCGGAGGCCATCCGTCGGGCCTCGGTCTCCCGGCTCTCCGACCTCGGAGACGGACTCGACCGCGCCCTCGCAGGCACCGACCTCGGGGTGGAGCGGGTGCCGGCCTGGGCCTCCGCGGTCCGCGCTCTCCAGTGGCTGCTCATCGTGATCGCCCTGACCGGCGCGGGCTGGCTCGGCGCGCTCGCGGTGATGGCCTACCTGCAGGCGCCCGAGCCTTCGACGCCACGGCTCGGGGGTCTCCCCGTCCCGACAATGCTGCTGCTCGGCGGGGTCGCGCTGGGCGTCCTGCTCGCGCTCCTGTGCCGGTTCCTGGTCGCCGCCACCGCCCGGCGCCGCGCGCGCGGCGTCGACCGACGCCTGCGCGAAGCGGTGCGCACGGTCTCACAGGAGCTGGTCATCAAGCCCGTCGAGGCGGAGCTGCAGGCCTACACCACGGTCTGCAACGGGTTGGCCAAGGCCCTGAAGTAGGCCATCGCCCGTCCACAGGCGGGGCGGTGGACCTGCTCCTCCCCAGGTCGGTCCCGGGCCTGCTGCGGATGTCGGCTCCGACGTCGAGTCTCGATCACGACCAGCGAGACACGACACGAGGAGAGATCAACCAATGAACGAAGCACTCATCACGTTGCAGGGCTGGCTCGGCGCCGACGTCACGGTCCGGGAGGCCGGCGACGCGGTGGTGGCCAACCTCCGGGTTGCCTGCACGCCGCGCCGTTTCCAGCGCAAGACCGGCGAGTGGAGCGACGCCGACACCCAGTGGTACACCGTCACCGCCTGGCGGGCCCTGGCCGACAACTGTGCGCAGTCGCTGCGCCGCGGTGACCCCGTCGTGGTGCACGGCAAGGTCTCCGCGCAGACCTGGACCAACTCCGCGGGGATCGAGGTCACCTCCTTCGACGTCGAGGCGATCTTCGTCGCTCACGACCTGAACCGGGGGACCAGCCGGTTCGCCCGGACCCCACGCGCCGAGGTCAGCACCGCGGAGGAGCGGGTCGAGCCGGGTGAGCCCGCCGAGGCCGACGCCAAGGGGGCCGACGCCGTGACCACGGCGGCCTGAGGCAGGTGCGGCCCGCTCGACGCGGGCCGCACCCCCGATCGGGTCCGGAGGGCTCGCGCCACGTAGGCTTCTCGACCATGGCGGAATATGTCTTCACCCTGCGCAATGTGCGCAAGGCCCACGGTGACAAGGTCGTTCTCGAGAACGTCACCCTCTCCTTCCTTCCCGACGCGAAGATCGGTGTGGTCGGACCAAACGGCACCGGCAAGTCGTCCCTGCTGAAGATCATGGCGGGGCTCGACAGGCCCAACAACGGCGATGCACTGCTCACGCCCGGGGCCACGGTGGGAATGCTCCAGCAGGAGCCCCCGCTGAGCGAGGGACGCACCGTCCTGGAGAACGTCGAGGAGGCGGTGGCCGAGACCAAGGCCAAGATGGCGCGCCTCGACGAGCTCTACATGCTGATGGGCGACCCCGACGCCGACCTCGACAAGGTGTCCGAGGAGGCCGGAAACCTCCAGAGCGAGCTCGACGCGGCCAACGTCTGGGACCTCGACAGCCGGCTCGAGCAGGCGATGGACGCGCTGCGCTGCCCGCCGCCGGACATGCTGGTCGACACCCT
This sequence comes from Nocardioides sp., assembly GCA_046597165.1. GTDB lineage: Bacteria > Actinomycetota > Actinomycetes > Propionibacteriales > Nocardioidaceae > Nocardioides. The sequence continues at coordinate 11,537 of JBKJLD010000088.1, read as the reverse complement.
CTCCGGTGGTGAGCGCCGCCGAGTGGCGCTGTGCAAGCTGCTGCTGCAGCAGCCCAGCCTGCTGCTGCTCGACGAGCCCACCAACCACCTGGACGCCGAGTCCGTGCAGTGGCTCGAGAACCACCTCGCGTCGTACCCGGGCGCCGTCCTGGCCGTGACCCACGACCGGTACTTCCTCGACAACGTGGCGACCTGGATCCTCGAGCTCGACCGCGGCCAGGCCCACCCCTACGAGGGCAACTACACGACCTACCTCGAGACCAAGAAGGACCGTCTCAAGATCGAGGGCCAGAAGGACGCCAAGCGCGCCAAGGCGCTCGAGCGCGAGCTCGAGTGGGTTCGCTCCAACGCCAAGGCCCGCCAGACCAAGAGCAAGTCCCGACTCGCGCGCTACGAGGAGATGGCGGCCGCCGCCGACCGGATGCGCAAGATCGACACCTCCGAGATCAACATCCCCGCCGGACCGCGCCTCGGCGACATCGTGCTCGAGGCGGAGGGTCTGACCAAGGGGTTCGAGGACCGCACCCTCATCAACGACCTCTCGTTCTCGTTGCCGCGGGCCGGCATCGTCGGCGTGATCGGCCCCAACGGGGTCGGCAAGACGACGCTGTTCCGGATGATCACCGACCAGGAGGAGCCCGACTCGGGCCAGCTCAAGGTCGGTGCCACCGTGAAGATCTCATACGTCGACCAGAGTCGCGGCGGGATCGACCCGGCCAAGAACGTCTGGGAGGTCGTCTCGGACGGCCTGGACTTCATCAAGGTGGCCAACTTCGAGATGAACTCCCGCGCCTACGTCGCCTCGTTCGGCTTCAAGGGCCCCGACCAGCAGAAGAAGGCCGGTGTCCTGTCCGGCGGTGAGCGCAACCGGCTGAACCTCGCCCTGACGCTCAAGATGGGTGGCAACATGCTGCTCCTCGACGAGCCCACCAACGACCTGGACGTCGAGACGCTCTCCTCGCTCGAGGACGCCCTCCTGGACTTCCCGGGCTGTGCCGTGGTCACCTCCCACGACCGGTGGTTCCTGGACCGGGTCGCCACCCACATCCTCGCCTGGGAGGGCGACGACGAGGACTCGGCCAAGTGGTTCTGGTTCGAGGGCAACTACGCGTCGTACGAAGAGAACAAGATCGAGCGTCTCGGCGCTGAAGCCGCGCGCCCGCACCGCGTGACGCACCGCCGACTCACGCGCGACTGAACGCCCAGGACCGACCCCTCAGAGCTGGCGCATCTCCATCTCGGGGTGCGCCGCCACGAGGTGGTCGGACACGGCGTCCATGACCCTGCCCAGGGCCGCGAAGTCTTCGGGCGTGACCAGGTCGACGAGGTTGTCCCGGACCCCGTTCACGTGCACCGGCGCCACCCGCTTGAGCAACGAGTAGCCCTTCGGGGTCATCGTCGCGAGGATGCCGCGGCCGTCCTCGGGTGAGGTCGAGCGCTCGACCAGCCCGGCGTGCTCCATCCGGGTGACCGTGTGGGTGACGCGGCTGCGGCTGTGGGCGAGGGCGTCGGCCAGCTGGGCCATCCGCATCTGGCGGCCCTCCCGCTCGGAGAGCCGCACGAGGATCTCGTACTCGGTCAGCGAGAGGTCGAACGAGCGGCGCAGGTCGTCGTCGAGCTGGTCCAGCAGCAGCGTGGTGCCCATCAGGTAGGCCCGCCACGAGTGCTGCTGATCCGCGTCGAGCCAGATCGCTGTGCGTGCTTCGGTCATGGGCGCCACCCTAACCGGGTCCGGTCCGGGTGGCGCCCATGACGGGCCGAGCGAGGTGGGTCAGCCGATGCGCTCGAGGATCATCGCCATGCCCTGGCCGCCGCCGACACACATGGTGATCAGGCCGGTGCTCTTGTCGTGCCAGTCCAGCGAGTTGATCATGGTGTTCTGCAGGCGGGCTCCGGTCATGCCGAACGGGTGGCCCACGGCGATCGCTCCGCCGTTGACGTTGAGCCGGTCGAGGTCGATGCCCAGGTCCTGGTACGACGGCACGACCTGCGCAGCGAACGCCTCGTTGATCTCGACCAGGTCGATGTCGCCGATGCTCATGCCGGCGTACTTCAGCGCGTTCTTCGTGGCCTCGACCGGGCCGAGGCCCATGATCTCGGGGGAGAGGCCGCTGACGCCCGTGGACACGATCCGGGCGAGCGGGGTCAGGCCGAGCTCGGCGGCCTTGGTGTCCGACATGATCACCACTGCGGCGGCACCGTCGTTCAGGGCGCAGCAGTTGCCGGCCGTGACGACACCGTCGGGGCGGAAGACCGGCTTGAGCTCCGAGGCGGCCTCGATGGTCACCCCGGCGCGGGGGCCGTCGTCGGCGCTGACCACGGTGCCGTCGGGCGTGGTGACCGCAGTGATCTCGCGGGCCCAGAATCCGTCGTTGATCGCCTTCTCGGCGAGATTCTGGGACCGGACGCCGAACTCGTCGAGCTCCTGGCGTGACAGGCCACGCATCCGGGCGACGTTCTCGGCCGTCTGGCCCATCGCGATGTAGGCGTCGGGCAGGAGGCCGTCCTCGCGGGGGTCGTGCCAGTCGACGCCGCCCTCAGCGGTCTTGCTGGTGCGGGTCTTGGCGTCCTCGAAGAGCGGGTTCTGGGTGTTCGGCCAGTGGTCGGAGGTCCCGTGCGCGAAGCTGGAGACCATCTCGACGCCGGCGGAGATGAAGATGTCGCCCTCGCCGGCCTTGATCGCGTGGAACGCCATCCGGCTGGTCTGCACCGAGGAGGCGCAGTAGCGGGTGATCGTGGCGCCCGGGACCTTGTCCATGCCGTTGAGGACGTTGACGATCCGACCCATGTTGTTGCCGGACATGCCGCCGGGCAGGCCGCAGCCGAGGTAGAGGTCGTCGACGGTGTCGCGGTCCAGCTCCGGGATCTTGTCCAGTGCGGTCTTGACGATGAGAGCGGCCAGGTCATCGGGCCGGAACTCCCTCAGCGATCCTTTGTTCGCGCGGCCGATGGGGGAACGTGCGACAGAGACGATGACTGCCTCGGGCATGGAAACTCCGATCTCGGGGTGGACTGCTGCGTTCGTCACCCTAGACCGTCACCCGGGCCCGTGGACGAGGCGTTCGTCACGCCCCCGACGTGCCCGCCAGGGCGTGCATCAGCAGGTCGAGGGAGCCGGCCAGGAAGGCCGCTCGCTCGCTGTCGGGCTTCTGCAGTGCCGCGAACAGGATCCCGTCGAAGGAGGCGACCAGCGTCTCCGCCCGCTCGGTGCTGTGCTCGCGACCTCGCGCGGCCATGATCCCCGCGACCACCTCGACCAGGCGGGAGCGCCAGGCGGCGAGCAACTGGGCCAGCTCGGGGTCGCGGGATGCCTCCATCGACAGCTCGAGCTTGGCCTGCAGGAGCTCCCGCTCGTCGAGCCAGCGGGTGAACAGTCGCATCGTCAGCTCGATCGCACGGTCGCCAGCCTCCGAGCAGCCGGTGAGCTCGTCGGCCAGCACCGCCACGTCGGCGGCCAGCGTGCCCGCGACGTACTCCGTCAGGGCGGCCTGGAGGGCGCGTCGGGTCCGGAGGTACGCCGAGCAGCTGCCCTCGGGCAGGCCGGCTCGTCGGTCGACGGCCCGATGGGTGAGTCCGCGCAGCCCCTGCTCGGCGACCACGTGCAGGGCGGCGTCCATGAGCTGGTGGCGGCGAGGGCTGAGTGTGGGGGCTGGTGCGGACAACTCCTGCCTCCTGGGTCGCATCTGGGTCGCTGTGAGCGGCGACACTACCCGCCCGCTTGCCTTCGAACCGGGCCAGGCGTAACTTCTACATGTGTAGAGATTCTACACATGTAGAAAGGTGTTCATCATGATGGTCCTCGACCTCGCCGGCCTCACGCCCTGGCTGATCGGCTTCTTCGTCATTGCTGCCGTCGCCGGCCTGGTGGCCGTCGCCGCGGCCACAGACTTCGTCGTGCGCAACCGCCGCGCCCGCGTCACGCGTCACCAGTCCGTGCGCAGCTACTACTGGGGCCTGGCGCTCGCCAGCTGACCCCGGTCGGGCGGACGTCGACCGTCTGACAGCATCGGTCTCGTGCGTCACCTCTACGAGTGCCCGATGCGTTGGGCCGACCTGGACCTGCTCGGCCACGTGAACAACGTGGTCTACGTCGACTACCTCCAGGAGGCCAGGGTCGACATGCTGCGCACCCACGGTCCGGCCGCGCACACCGGCGAGCTCGCCGAAGGGGTCGTGGTGGTGCGCCACGAGGTGCAGTACCTCGCCTCGTTGGAGTTCGGATTCCGCCCGGTGAGCATCGAGAGCTGGGTCACCGAGATCCGGGCAGCCTCGTTCACCATGGCCTACGAGATCTTCCACCCCGATCCCGAGGCCGAGAGCGGCCGGCGGGTCTATGCGCGGGCCTCGACGGTGCTGACGCCGTACGTCTTCGCCACCGAGAGACCGCGTCGGCTCAGCGAGGTGGAGCGCGTCACGCTCGGCGAGTTCCTCGAGCCGGTCGAACGGACTCGCCGGAGCCGTCCCGAGCCGTTCCGTCATGAGCAGGATGGTCACTACCCGGTCCGGGTCCGCTTCTCAGACGTCGACGTCTACGGCCACGTCAACAACGTCAAGTACTTCGAGTACCTCCAGGAGTCCCGCATCCAGGTCACGGCGCGGCTGTGGGGCGCGCTCCCCGAGGGCACGCCCCGGGTCAGCATCGTCGTGGCCCAGACCGACGTGGACTACCAGGTCCCGATCCTGTTCCGTCCGGAGCCCTACGACGTCTGGTCGCGGATCGCCCGGGTGGGCACCCGGTCCGCCACGATCGAGTCGGTCATCTGCGACGGCGAGACGGTGCTGTCGCGAGCCTGGGTCACCATCGTCTTCTTCGACCCGGCCACCCAGCGCTCGGCAACGCCGCCCGCGGTCTACCGCGAACGGCTGCTGGCCGCACTGGGCTGAGCCTCGCCCCGACCGTCCTGCGGTGGGGTGAGCCTGCGCAGGCGGCGCAGACCCCGGTGGTGAGCGACCCGCACGGCGACAGGAGAGATCGACAGGGCCCGAGCGGTGGCCTCGACATCGAGCCCGACGACGTCGAGGCAGGCCACCACGTCGCGCTCGCGCGGTGAGAGCACCGCAAGGGTCCGGGTCACGAGGTCGCGCGCCACCAGCTCCGGCTCCGGGCCGTCGACCAGTCCGCCGTGCTCGTTGCCGTCGAAGGCCGTGGGAGTGGTCAGCCGACGACCGCTGCGCCGACGGGTGTTGGTCGACAGGTTACGGGCGATGCCGAAGAGCCAGCCGGCGAACTCGTCCGCGGTCCCGGTGAACTCGGGGATCTTCCGGGCCGCCGTCAGCCAGGCCTCGGCCGCCACGTCGTCGGGGGTGATCGCGGAATCGCCGCTCGGGCGGGTGCCGAGCCACACCACCAGGCGGCCGGCGTGCGCGCGGTAGAGCTCCCGCCAGGCCGCTGCGTCACCCGCCTTGGCCCGCTGGATGACGCCGTCGTCGCCGCTCATCTTGTGCTCAGTCGTCGCTCGGGTCGGGCGGGTCGGTCGGTTCGATCGGGGTGCCGGTGTCCGACCCGCCTGGGTCGCCGGGGTCGCCGGGGTCGACAGGGCTGTCGCCCGAGTCGCTGGTGTCACCCGAGTCGTTCTGGCCGGTGTCGTCACTGCCGTCACCCTGGTCACCCGAGCTGTCGGAACCGGTGTCGCCGTTGGCGCCACCCTGGCCGTCGTCGGAGGCGTCCGCTCCACCCGAACCCTGGCCGCTGCCCTCGTGCTGCGGCGCCGTGCTCGGTCCGCTGGCTCCTTCGGAATCGGGGGCCGCGGGGGTCGACTGATCGGGCTGGGCGACGGATCCGGTCGATGAGCCAGTGGAGGCGGCCGGGGGATCGACACTCGAGGCCTCCGAGGATCGGACTCTGGTCGGCTTCAGCTGGGTCGGATCCGACCCGGTCGGGTTCGGCTGGGTCGGCCGGGTGACCGGTGCCGTCGGTTTGACCGATCCGCCGTGGCCGGGCAGCGCTCCGGACGCCCACGCTCCGCCGGTCGCGATCACGGCGACGCTGGCCGCGGCGAGTGCAATCTTCACACTGTTGCGCGACGCGACGGCCGCTGGCGCTACGGCGCTCGACGCGGCGGCCAGGCTCGCGAGGCGGGCCACGAAGAAGTCGTCGGGCTCGAGCGTCGGGACGTCGACCCGCCATACGGTGCCGCTGTTCTTCGGTCCTGCCATCATCCTGGTCCTTCGTGAGGTGCTAGCCCCGACGGTAGCGCAGGGGCGCCACCGCCGGAGTAGTCAGTGGAAGAACAACTTCAGTCGTCCGAGCCCTGGTCGCCCTGGTCGCCCTGGTCGTCGCCCTGGTCGTCGGCCTGGTCGCCCTGGTCGTCGCCCTGGTCGTCGCCCTGGTCGTCGGCGCCGGTGTCGTCGCCCGGCTCGGGCAGGGTGGGCGTGGTCTCGTCGCTCGTGTCCTCGCCAGCGGTGTCGCTCGGCTCGGAGGTGTCGCCCGCAGTGTCGCTCACCTCAGCGGCCTTGGCGGCCTTGGCCGCCTCAGCTGCCTTGGCGGCCTTGGCTGCCTGGTGCCGGGCGTGAGCCTCGGCGGCGCGCTGCTGGCCCTTGGCGGCGTGGTGGTTGACCTCGTGACCGGACTTGTTCACCACGACGGAGCTCTGATCGGTCGGCTGAACGGTGGGGGTGCCCCCGGTCGCGTAGGCCGCGCCCATGGTGGCGGCGGCCAGGGCCGCGCCTGCCGCGATGGCTCGTGCTGCGTTGTTCTTACGCATGTGGGTGACTCCTGGTGCTCGAAGCGACGGTGGCCCGCCTTGTCACCAAGTACCTGTCGCGCGAGGTCTCCTGCGTTACACGGACGGCCGAGCAGTTTCGGACCGCCGTTCTCGCTCACTCGATGGTGTTGACCATGAACTGAGCCGCGTGGGTGACGTACTCCCAGAACTGGGCGTCCTGCTCGGGGGTCAGGTCGACGGCGTCGAGACCCTCTCGAAAGTGCCGGAGCCAGTGGTCCTTGGCCTCGGGAGTCACGGCGAAGGGGGCGTGCCGCATCCGCAGCCGCGGGTGGCCGCGGGTCTCGCTGTACGTCGTGGGGCCGCCCCAGTACTGCACGAGGAAGAGCAGGAACCGCTCCTCGGCGGGGGCGAGGTCCTCCTCGGGGTACAACGGGCGCAAGACCTCGTCCTTCGCCACGCCCTCGTAGAACTTCGCGACGATCCGCTGGATCGTCGCGAAGCCGCCGATGTCGTCGTAGAACGTGGTCATCCGCCCATTGTGCCGAGACCCGCGCGGGCGTCTGACACCGGCGTGTAAGACTCGCTTCGAGAACCCGAAACCACAAGGAGTGATCTGCGCATGGCAACCACCCGCAAGGCAACGACCCGTTGGGAAGGCAGCCTCTTCGAAGGTGCCGGCAAGGTGACCCTGGAGTCCTCGGGGCTCGGCACCTACGACGTCTCCTGGCCCAGCCGCGCCGAGGAGGCCAACGGCAAGACCAGCCCCGAGGAGTTGATCGCGGCGGCCCACTCCGCCTGCTTCTCCATGGCGCTGTCCAACGGTCTCGCCAAGGCGGGTACCGCGCCAACGACGCTGGACACCAGCGCCGAGGTGGAGTTCACGCCCGGCACCGGCATCACCGGCATCAAGCTGACCGTCCGTGGTGTCGTCGAGGGCATGAGCAACGACGACTTCGTCGAAGCCGCCCAGGCCGCCAAGGAGGGCTGCCCCGTGAGCCAGGCGCTGGCCGGGACGACCATCACCCTGGACGCCGCGCTCGTCTGACGCCCGCGCACCGACGCCGTACGCCGCGAGCCGGCTCCCCGCAGGATGGGGGAGCCGGCTCGCGGCGTTACCGGGTGGCGGCTCCTCACGCGTCGGCGGTCGCGTCGTCCCGGTCCGTGGGGTCGCCCCCATCGGTCGGTCCGTCGGCCGACCGGTCGTCCCGGTGCCAGACCATGCGCTGCGGGAAGGGGATCTCGATCCCCTCGTAGTCGAAGCGGGCCTTGATCCGCTCGCGCATCTCGCGGGCGATCGCCCACTGCTCGAGCGGGGCCGTCTTCAGGGTCACGCGCACCAGGACGCCGTCGGCGGAGAGCTCCTGGATGCCCCACACCTCGGGCTCCTCGATGATCTGGCCCTTGAAGTCCTCGTCGTCCCACAGGTCGTGGGCGACCTCCTGCAGCACGCGACGGACCCGGGCCAGGTCCTCGTGGTAGGCCACGCTGATGTCGAGCACCGTCCGGGCCCAGTTCTGGCTCATGTTGCCGACGCGCAGGATCTCGCCGTTGCGGGCGTACCAGACCGTCCCGTTGACGTCCCTGAGCCGCGTCACGCGCAGGCTCACCGCCTCGACGGTGCCGCTGGCCTCGCCCAGGTCGACGACGTCGCCCACGCCGTACTGGTCCTCGAAGATCATGAAGATCCCCGAGAGGAAGTCCTTGACCAGCGCCTGCGAGCCGAAGCCCAGGGCCACGCCGATGATGCCGGCGCTGGCGATGATCGGCGCGATGTCGACGCCCACCTCGCTGAGCATCATGGTGACGAGGATGACCACGACGACGCCGGTCACGATGCTCTTCAGCAGGCTGCCCATGGTCTGGGCGCGCTGCACGCGGCGGGTGCTCACGACGACGTCGCGGGCGGTGGCCGCCGGGGCCGCCTGGCCACCCCAGGGGGCCCCCCACGACATCCGGCTCATCCGGTCGGGGAGGACGCCGTCCTCGGCGCGGCTGACGACCCGGTCGACCAGTCGGTGCAGGGCCCACCGGGCCACCAGCGCGAGGATCACCAGGCCGAGCAGGGCGAGGGGCTTGCCGATGAAGACGTCGGCGTAGCGAGCCGCCGTGTTGTTGCCCGTCATATCCAGGACGGTGTTGCAGAAGGTGTCCCCTGTGGAGCAGGGATCGGTCGTCTGAAGCGGAAACATGGGCTCCAGTATGTACACGCCCGGTCGTGGTGGGTGGCGTCGGAGGGCCCCGTGTGACCGAGCCGACCCGGAGCGGGGGAGGCTCCGGGCGCGGGAGCCGATATCCTTCTCGGCGTGACTGCCATGCTCGCGCCCCTCGCTCGCCGTACGACCGCCGTCCTCGTCGCCTCCGCGACCCTGGTCGCGCTCGGCGGACCCGCCCACGCGGACGTCCCGGAGGGCTGGAGCCCCGATCCTGTCAAGGTCTCGGGGCTGCATGCCGTCCTGCTGCTCGGTGGGGTTCCTGTCCTGCTCTTCCTGCTCATCGGGCTGGCGGTCTACGTGCCGCCGCTGATCCGGGGCGAGCGCGTCGGCCCGGGGACCCCGGCCATGGACGACCAGTGGTTCGGTGGACCGCGTCAGGGCACCAGCGCGCTGGCGGGTCCCGACACCGACGATTCCGAGGCCGGTGGCGCAAGTGCCCGGTGGTGACCCGTTCAACAACGGTGAGCGCTTCGCGCTCGACGACGCGATCCGCAAGGCCGAACAGCTCTCCCGCGTGGAGTTCTCGCTCTTCGTGGGCGCTTCGGAGGGCGACCCGCGCGCTTTTGCGACCCAGCTGCACAACTCGCTGGTCGCACCCACCCGCAGCATCCTGGTGATGGTCGACCCGGGTGCGCGTGCCCTCGAGATCGTGACCGGCGGCTTCGTGCGTCGCAACCTCTCCGACCAGGAGGTCGAGCTGGCCACCCTCGAGATGCAGTCGATGTTCGCGACCGGAGATCTCGTGGGCGGCCTGTTGCACGGGATCGCGATGCTCGCCGACCACGCGCGACCGCAGAACACGTTGCACGCCGGCTGACGCTCGCCGGCGGACGCTCGCCGGCTCAGCCGCGGGCGTCCTTGGCCTGGGCTGCGAGCGCCCGGGCCACGTCGTCGCGGCCCTCGCGCACGTAGCGCTTGGCAGCCGGGTTGGCCGGGGAGCTCTCGAGCCAGGCGTCCACCCGGTCGAGGAGCTCCTGGCTGGCCAGCTGCTTGGGGAACATGTACTCGATGACGGTCGAGGCGCGGTGGGTGCCCTTGTCCTCCCAGAGCGTCTCGGAGACGGCGAGGTACCTCTCAACGTACGGCGCCAGCACCTCGTCCTGGCCGTAGCACTGGAACGCCAGGACCACGCTGCGCTGGGTCTCGTTCGCGACGTCGTCACGGACCGTGGCGATCTCCCAGGCGGCGGCCTTGGTCTCGGCGGTCGGTCGGGCGGCGCGCGCGGCGGCGGCGTGCTCCTGGCCCGAGATGGTCGTGTCGCGGGCGAGCTCCTCGTCGATCCGGGCCTCGTCGGCCCGGCCGGCGCGTGCCAGCGCATCGAGCAGCGTCCACCGCAGGTCGGTGTCCACCGCCAGGCCCTCGAGCTCGAGCGAGCCGTCGAGGAGCGCGGCGACCTCGGCCAGGGCGTCGTCGCTGTGCGCGACCTGGGCGAACGCCCGGGCGAACGTCAGCTGGTGGTCGCTGCCTGCCTCGGCGCGCTCGAGGAGGTCGCGGACGCCCCGCTCCCAGGTTGCCCGGAGCGCGGCGCGGTTCTCCGGAGCGGAGTACGACGTCGCGGCCGCCAGGCCGTAGCTCGGGATCCGGCTCACGCCGGAAGCGTCCGTCTCGGTGCCGATGGCGCTCAGGACCAGGGTCACGAAGTCGTTGGCCGTCATCTCGGCGTCCCGCGTCATGTCCCAGGCGGCACCCCAGCACAGGGCGCGTGCCAGCGAGTCGTCGAGGGTCGCCAGCCCGTCGATGACCGTCGCGAGCGAGCGCTCGTCGAGACGGATCTTGGCGTAGGCCAGGTCGCCCTCGTTGAGCAGCAGCAGCGCCGGCTGCTCGACGCCCACGAGCGCGGGGACCTCGGTCAGCTCGCCCTCGACGTCGATCTCGAGGGACGTGCGGCGGACCAGGCGACCGTCGCGCTCGTCGTACAGGCCGATGCCGAGTCGGTGTCGCCGCAGCGTCGGGTGGTCGGGGTTGGCCGCCGACTGGTGCACGGCGAAGGAGGCGAAGGTGCCGTCCGCGGCCAACTCGAACCGGGGGGCGAGAGTGTTGACGCCCGAGGTCTGCAGCCACTCCTGGGCCCACGAGTCGAGCTCGCGGCCGGAGGACTTCTCCAGGGCGGCGAGCAGATCGCTGAACTCGGAGTTCGAGAACGCGAAATCCTTGAAGTAACCGCGGATCCCCTCGAGGAAGTTCTCCAGGCCGACCCACGCCACCAGCTGCTTGAGCACCGAGGCGCCCTTGGCGTAGGTGATGCCGTCGAAGTTCACCTCGACTGCCTGGAGGTCGTAGTTGTCGGCGGCGATCGGGTGGGTCGAGGGAAGCTGGTCCTGGCGGTAGGCCCAGTTCTTGCGGGCGTTCGTGAAGCCGGTCCAGGCCTCGTCGAACTCCGTGACCTGGACGGCCGCGTGGTAGCAGGCCCACTCGGCGAACGACTCGTTGAGCCAGAGGTCGTCCCACCAGCGCATCGTGACCAGGTCGCCGAACCACATGTGGGCCATCTCGTGGAGGATCACCTCGACGCGGAACTCGTAGAACGCGCGGTCCTGGCGGCTGGTCGGGAGGTACTCGTCGCGCAGGGTCACGCAGCCGGCGTTCTCCATCGCGCCCATGTTGTACTCCGGCACATAGAGTTGGTCGTACTTGCCGAACGCGTAGGGGAAGTCAAAGG
>JBKJLD010000072.1:0-25052 GCA_046597165.1 Nocardioides sp. | reverse complement strand
CATGTTGGCGAGGCGGGCGTTGAGCATGATGCGGAGGTAGTCCAGCATGAGCGTTCTCCTTGATCGGGCTGCGAGGGAGGTCGAGGGGCCTCGTGCTCAACTCTGGCCGTTCGGGCGGCTTCGCGGATCAGGCGAACGTGTCGCAGATTTCAACCGGTCACCCGATTGACGCGGACCGACGCAGGCGCTATGAGCCGGCCGGGTCAGTTGCTCTGGGGGCGCACCGTCGAGAGCAGGCCGACCCGCATCGCGGTGACGAGTGCCTGGGCCCGGTTGGTGGCACCGAGCTTCTGGTAGATCCGGGCGATGTGGGACTTGGCGGTCGACTCGCTGAGGAAGAGCCGCTCACCGATCGCGGCGGCTCCCAGGCCGTCGGCAAGCAGCACCAGCACGTCGTGTTCACGCTCCGAGAGTCGTGTCGTGGCCTCATTGGTGCGTCGGAGCACCGCACCACCGAGTCCGTTGCATGCGAACGAGCCCGGGAATGCGATGGCGTGACGAACTGCCCGCACCACCTCGGAGGAGGGGGCGTCCTTGCCCACGAACCCCGAGGCGCCGGCCTCCATCGCCGCGAAGATCTGGTCGTCGCCGGAATGCATGGTCAAGATGATCAGGCCGACGCTGGTGCTGCGCTGGCGCAGCGTGCGAACGATGTCCAGCCCGGTGCCGTCCTGGAGCTGGAGATCGGCGATCACGACATCGGGAGTCAGGTCGTCGTACGCCGCGAGCGCGCCGATCACCGTCTCGGCGACGCCGGCGATCTCCAGGTCCTCCTCGAGGTCGAGGACCGACGCGAGGCCGCTGCGGATCAGCTCGTGGTCGTCGACGAGGAGCAGGCGAGCCGGGGGGTCGCTCATGGGATGACCCTTTCGTCAGGAACCGTTGCGCCGATCTCCGCAGTCTCGCGACCACCGATGCGCACGTCGACGACCGTCCCGCCCACCGGACGCTCCGTCACGGTCAGCCGGGCGCCGACGAGCACCGCCCGCTCACGCATGATCTCGAGCCCGTACGAGTCCGGTCGTGGCTCCTGCAGGCCGAGCCCGTCGTCGCTCACGGTGATCGTCACCTCGGGAGCGCGGACCCGGCACTGCACGTCGATTGAGGTCGCGTGGGCGTGTCGCACCGCGTTGGTCATCGCCTCCTGGGCGATCCGGAACAGCTCGGCCTCCACCTCCGGACGCAGCCGGGTCGCCCGCTCGTCGAGCGTCACCTGGATGGGGACCCCGCTGCTCTCGGTCAGATTGCGCGCGACCGAGCCGATCGCCGTCCCGAGGCTCGCGCTGGATCCCACCTCGGTCCGCAGCGTGACCAGTGACTGGCGGACCTCGGCCACCACGGTGGAGATCCGGCCGCGGAGCTGTTCGATCCGCTCGGCCTGGCGCGGGGAGCCGGGGTCGGCCGCCAAGGCGTCGACCAGGTAGCCCAGGGAGGCGATGTCCTGGGCCACGCCGTCGTGCATCTCCCGGGCCAGTCGGCGCCGCTCGTCGGCGGTGGCCGCGTCCCGGAAGGCGGTGAAGAGCAGTGCCGTGTCCAGCTGTACGACGCCCTGCTCCAATCGTGAGCCCATCCTCGCGAGGCGCTCCTCGAGCTGGAGGGCTCCTGGGTCGAGTCGCTCGGAGAGGATCCCGGCCACGACGGCGGTCGTGCCCGAGGTCGTCAGGAGCGGGAGGGCGAACGTGTGGCCGGCCACCACCGGACGCCCCAGCGCCCAGGCCTCGCACGCGAGGTCGTCGCAGTCGGCGAGGTCGTGCTCGGGGCCGATCTTGCTCACCAGAGGAGTGAGCGACTCGCCGCGTGGCACGTAGAGGACCAGCGCAGCGGTGGGCAGGTCGTCGTGGACCGTGCTGAGCACCACGCCGCCCAACGGCACCGGGTCGAGTCCGGAGGTGAGTCCGCCCGACAGGTCGATCAGTTCCCGGATCAGGCTCTGGGCATAGCGGTGCGAGGCGAGAGGGTCCGGGTCCCGTTTGAGCACGGCGTGCAGGAAGGCAGCGATCAGACCCAGCCCGAGGCCCGTCACGCTCCAGGTGAAGACCCCGAGACCCTGGGCCGAGGTCAGGCCGCCGTACAGCAGGAGCGTCACGACGACCACAGCGGTGAGTTGGGCCGAGAGCGCCAGAGCGACCCCACGCAGGGCGCGGTGCACCCCGGCCGTGAACGGCGGCACCGCGAGTGCCCCCAGCACTGCGAGCGAGGTGTGCAGGGCGAAGGCGCACACCGTCCCCACGAGAGCGGCACCCACCGTCGAGGCGAGCAGCAGGGAGACGCCGGGACGGTTCTCGACGGTCTGCGCTGCCACCCAGACGAAGCCGATGGCCACCAGGGCGACCAGGGCCGCGGAGTCCTGGGACCAGAGGACCGGTGCGACCAGGGCGACGAGCACGAAGCCGCGGGCGGCGGCGCTCAGCCGGACGCGCTGCCGGTCCGGAACATTCACTTGAAGGTGTCCATGATGCTGATCACCGCCGGCCCCATTACCGCGATGAACAGGCAGGGCAGGATGCAGAAGATCAGGGGGATGGTCATCTTCACCGGGACCTGCTGTGCCTTCTCCTCGGCGTGCTGGCGCCGCTTGACGCGGATCTCGTGCGACTGGATCCGGAGCACCTGGGCGATCGGGATGCCGAAGGCGTCGGCCTGCACCATCGCCCCGACAAAGGTGCGGACGTCGGGCACGTTCGTCCGGTCCGCCAGGCCTCGCAGCGCCGTGGCGCGGCCCTGTCCGATCTGCATCTCGCGCAGCACCCGGGCCAGTTCGTCCGACAACGGTCCCTCGGTGTTGCGGGCGACCTGCTGGAGCGCGGCGTCGAACCCGAGGCCCGCCTCCACGCTGATGGTGAGCAGGTCGATCGCGTCGGGGAGCTCACGCTGGAGCCGGGCGGAGCGGTCATAGCCCTTCTGGTAGAGGTAGAGGTTCGGCGCGAAGAAGCCCACGACAGCGACACCGACGACCACGGCGATGCGCACGCCGAGCCCGGACCCGAGCATCAGGGAGAACCCCAGCGCTCCGACGAATCCGGCGATGGCGCCGAGCACCTTGCCGGACACCACCCGGTCCACCGTCCAGCCGGGAGGGTTCCCGGCGATCTCGAGCTTGTGTCGGATCCGTTCGGCCGAGTCCGCACCCGAGAGGCGGCGCCCGATGCCCAGGGCGCGCTTCTGCACCGGCTCCAGGACCCGCTCGGAGAAGGGACGGTCGAGTTCCTTGGTCAGCGCGGTCGGGGCCGAGGCCATGGCCTGCAGCACCGCCAACGAGCGGGACACGCCACCAGACGCCGGTGCGTCACTGAGCGCCGAGGCGAGCAGGAGCAACGCCACGACCACCAGCACGAGACCCATCAGCAGGAGCAGGATCACCTCAGACCTCCACCTTGATCAGCCGGCTCATCCAGAAGACGCCCAGCGCCAGCAACGTTCCGGCTCCGGTCAGCATCAGCCACCCGAGCGGCTCGGTGAACAGCGGCATCACGTAGTCGCGGTTGGCCACCACCAGGTAGAGCAGGAACACCGGCGGCAGGCCACCGAGGACCCAGGCCGACAGCTTGCCCTCGGCGGCCAGGGCGGCGACCTGGCGGCGCATGTACTCGCGCTCGCGCATGGTCGCGGCCACGTTGTCGAGCAGCTCGGCCAGGTTTCCACCGACCTGACGCTGGATCCGCACCGCCATCACTGCCCAGGCGAAGTCCTTGCTCTCGAACCGTTCGGCCACTCCCTCCAGCGCGTCCTCGAGGGGTACGCCGAGCCGGGTCTCGACCATGACCCGCTTGAACTCGGAGCCAATCGGCTCCACGCCCTCGCGCACGATCGTGTCGACCGACTGGGCCAGGGAGAGCCCCGCCGCGAGCGAGCCCGACATCAGCTGCAGGGTGTCGGGCAGGGAAGCAGAGAAGGCCCTTTGGCGCCGCGATCCGCGCATGCCGAGGTAGACCCAGGGGCCGACGGCCCCACCCACCAGGAACAGCAGCCCGATCACGATGCTGCCGCTGCCGAGGAGCAGACCCATCGTGCCCACTCCGAGGAACACGGCGCCGTGCACGAGCAGCCACTCACCGGGCTTGAGGTCGCTGCCGGAGGTTTCCAGGCGCCGCACGATCCGGGCCTCGAGCGTGGTGTTGCGGTGCAGCACCACCGCTGCCGCATTGCTGGCCTGCGCGAGCGCCTGGTCGGTGTCGATACGGGGGCCGGTGGCCGAGGGACGTCGGCTCAGGCGGGCGGTGTAGGTCGCGACCCGTTCGGCGGCGCTCATCGGAGCCGGCCCCGAGGGGACCAGCAGGAGGAGCAGGCTCACGAGGCCGACGCCGAGCGCGAGCACACCGGCGTACATCACCCAGTCGGGAGGCGACCAGCCGGAGTCGAGCGTCGGCACGACCGGCCCTGCGGCCGGCGGGGCCTCGCGCACGGTGGTGAAGGCGCGGGCGGTCAGCATCCGAGTGTCGGTGGGCAGCTCGACGGCCAGACTCGCCTCGGTCCTGCTCGAGGAGCCGGGGACCTGGGCCGTGACGAGGATCTGCCTGGCGAGCACGGCAGCTTCGCGGGCGAAGGCCTTGCCGAGAGCGCCTGAGCTCGCGCTGATCACCCGGCCGCCGCCGGCCGTCGCGAGCTGCTGGAGCGCACCCTTGGTGTCGGGCGACTGCTCCAGGGCCACCGTGTCCACCAGCACGTCGGCAGCACGGATCTGCCCGGTGACGTCCTCCAGGAGGGTGTTGGTCGTGTCTGCGCCGTCGGACAGCACGACCAGCGTGCGCTGCCCGCTCGTCCCTGCGAGGTCCAGCCCGGCCAGCACCCCGTCGTACAAGCGGGTGTGGCGCGAGAGCTGGAGCGTCGAGACGACGGCCCGCGCCTCGTCGCGGTTCAGGGTTGGCTCGAGCGGGGTGGCGACCTTGCCGGCGAAGGTGACGATCCCGACGTAGACGTCGGCCGGCACTGAGTCGAGGAAGGTCACGGACGCGGCCTTGGCGGCCGCGAAACGGCTGCCTCGCATGGAATTGCTGGTGTCGATGGCGAGGACAGCAGTGCGGCGAAGGCCGGCAGTCGCGTCGGCGGCGGCGACCGCGACCGACGGGGCGGACACACCGTCGACGGTCACCCTCACGGCGCCGAGGTCGACCTGGACGTCGCGGGGCACCGAGACCAGGATCTGGAGCCCCTGGTCGCTGGTCTCCACGTGCGCGATGGAGGCGGGGCCGTCGGCGGCCAGGGAGGCCGGCGCCAGGGCCAGGATCGTGGCGCCCGCGAGCGCCGCCGAGCGTAGGAGGAGCGACAGCGACCGGGACACAGGCTTCACCTCACCGGGTGTCAGTCGCGAAGAGCATTGGGTCGACCGTCACGTTGGCATAGGCCATCTTGTCGAGGAACTTGGGCCGGAGCCCGGTTGATCGGAGCCGTCCGAGGGCGTGGCCGTCTTGGTCGAAGCCTGCGGAGTGGTCGTAGACGAAGATGTCCTGGAGGGTGATGATGTCGCCCTCCATCCGCTCCACCTCTGTGATGTGCGTGATCCGACGGGTACCGTCCTTGAACCGCGTCTGGTGGACGATGAGGTCGACCGCCGAGGCGACCTGCTCTCGGATCGCGCGCACCGGCAGGTCCATCCCCGCCATCAGCACCATCGTCTCGATCCTGGCCAGGGTGTCGCGTGGGCCGTTGGAGTGCACGGTGCAGATGGAGCCGTCGTGACCGGTGTTCATGGCCTGCAGCATGTCCAGGGCCGAGGCGTCGCGGACCTCGCCGACGATGATCCGGTCGGGGCGCATCCGCAGGCTGTTCTTGACGAGGTCGCGGATGTCGACACTGCCCTTGCCCTCGATGTTGGAGGGTCGCGACTCCAGCCTGACGACGTGGTCCTGCTTGAGCTGCAGCTCCGCGGCGTCCTCGATCGTGACGATCCGCTCGTCGTCGGGGATGAACGAGGAGAGCACGTTGAGCGTCGTGGTCTTCCCGGCACCCGTGCTCCCCGACACGATCACATTGAGCCGGCCACGAACGCAGGCCTCGAGGAAGTCACAGGTGGGCGGCGTGAGTGAGCCGAACCTGACCAGGTCCGTGGCGGTCAGGGGGTCGGTGGCGAACTTGCGGATCGTGAGGGCCGACCCGTCGACGGCCAGTGGCGGGATCACCGCGTTGACGCGGCTGCCGTCCGGGAGTCGGGCGTCGACCATCGGGCTGGACTCGTCGACGCGACGCCCGATCCGGGAGACGATCTTGTCGATGGTGCGCCGCAGATGGGCCTCGTCGAGGAAGCGGGCGTCAGCCGGGACGAGTCGGCCGTTCTTCTCCAGCCAGATGCTCGAGGGCCCGTTCACCATGACTTCCGAGACCGCTTCGTCGCGCAGGAACGGCTCGATCGGTCCGTAACCCAGGATGTCGTCGCTGATCTCCTGCGTCACCCGGGCCCGATCACTGGAGCTGAGCGGGCGTTCCTGGGCACCGAGGACCTCCCCGAGAACCGCGCGGACCCGCTGGTCGAGCTCGTTCTGATCCATGTCGGCGTCGTAGAGATGCGGGCCCAGCTGCTTGAGCAGCTCGACGTGGACGTTGCCCTTGATCTCCTCGATCCGTTCGTTCTGGGAGGCGAGGCTGCGCCGCTGCTTGGCGGCGGACTCGGTCGCGGTCGCGGCCTTGTGCCGCCGGTCGGTCGCGGCTGCGGCGGCTGAGCTGGTGGGCTCACTGGGTGGCGTCTCGTCGACGAGCCGGTGCTCACCACCCGCATCGGCGATCGGTTCCCCGGTCTCCTCGACCGGGTCCGGCGCCGTCTCTGCGGCGGGGTCTTCAGCGGCACGCGCGGCTGCGCTGGCCCGTCGGGCAGCTGCCAAACGGTCGGCAAGGGTGCTCATCGGCTCACCTCCTGATCCGGAATCGGCGACCGGGCCGCTCGGCCTCGGTCGAGCTGGCGGCGGCACCGGACGGTGCCGCCGGTTCCCCGGCCAGCCTCGTCGCGAGCGCCCGGATCGCCACGCTGGAGGGGTGGTCGGGCGCGGCCAGGACGATCGGGCTGCCCGCATTGGTGGAGGCTGCGATGTCGATCGAGGTGGCGACCTGGGTGGCGACCTTCATGCCCAGGATTGCCTCGACCTTGTCGGCACTGATGCCCACGGCGTCGTCGGCGCGGTTCAGGAGGAGATGACGATGTCCACGGGCGATGTTGAGCATCTCCATGGTCTCGAGGGCGACCTTGACGTTCTTCAGGGTGGGCACGTCGAGGGTCGCGATGATCACGCACTCGTCGGTCTCGTCGAGCGCTGTCAGGGTCTGCTCGTCGAACGCCGGGGCGGTGTCCACCACCACGTAGTCGAAGTCCTCTCGCAGGGTGCGCAGCACCCGGGCGACCAGGGTGGGCGTGATGCGGTCACGGACGTCCGGGTGGCTGGGTGCGGCCAGGACCATCAAGGAGTTCTCGTGCCGGGTCAGCAGGCCTTCGAGCAGCTGACGGTCCAGGGTGTCCTCGGACCCGATCGCGTGTTCCAGGGAGTGGGTCGGGAAGAGCTGCATGGTGATGGACACGTCGCCGAAGGCGAGGTCCAGGTCCACCAGAACCACCTTGCGTGCGCCGCGGTCGCCGAGCGCCAGCGCCAGGTTGACCGCCATGGTGGTCTTTCCGACCCCACCCTTGGGGGAGAAGACTGTCACCACCTTGCCGAGGTGCAGTGCGCCGGTCGGACCGCGCAGCGCCACGTAGAGCTGGTGGGCCCGGCTCACGGCGGCCCGGACCGCTTCGAGGTCCTGGTGCGCCACCACGTCCCGGGCGCCGGCCTTCATGGCCCGGGTCAGGGTCAGGGTGTCCACCACGTCGCGCACGAGCACGACGCTGATCGTGGGCCTCGACGTACGCAGCGCCTCACACACGGAGACCGCGTCGTCCAGCTCGAGCGTGGGCCCGAGCACGATGACGTACTCCTCGTTGTGTTCCCCGAGCCACGCGTGCAACCGGTCCGTCGAGCCGACGCCGTGAGCCCCTCCGGGCAGCACGTCGAGGAGCGACGACAAGATCGCGGTGTCAGGTTCGACGACGGCAGGCATCCGGACTCACTTGAAGAGGTTCAGGGCGGTCACGGGGGGGCCTGTGCGAACGGTGCTGGACTCGGTGAGCAGAGCGAAGGCCAGCTCACCGTTGCCGGACGCGAAGAGGACCTTCTGGGCGTCAACCTGGTTCAGGGCCAGAGTCAGCAGGGTGCGCGGGAGCTGCTCGGTGGTCTGCTGCCCCGCGGTGTCCGTGGTCGTGGTGGACACCGGGGTCGTGGACCCGACTCCGAGCACGGTGACCCGCTGCAGCAGCAGCCGGGTGAAGCCCTGGCCGGTCCTCTGGTCCGTTCCGTTGAGGAAGACCGCGATCTGCGAGCCCGGGTTGACGAAACCCGCGACCCGGGCAGGGTCGGTGAGGTTGACCGAGATCGCCAGTTGGCCCTTCGGGATCTGCAGCGGCGACGCCGCCGCGGCCTGCCCGCCGAACTTGTCTGCGATCACCTGCTCGCCGGGATAGATCCGCTCGAGCGCGACGAGCCCCTTCAGGTTGTCGATGCTGGTCTGGTAGTTGGGCAGCAGCTGGTCGCGCGGCACCGGCTGGAGCTGGAGCTTGCCGTTGGCCGACGCGGCCTCGATCGTCTCACCGACCTCGATCGGGGCGGTGGCGCGCAGGACCTGCACGGTGTCGAACTGGCTCTGGGCCCGGGTGTCCGCGCCACGCACGTAGAGGAAGACCAGGAGCGTGCCGAGCGCGGCCACCAGGGCGGCCGCGATGAGGAGAACCCTGCGTCGGTCCATGTCGGCGCCTTCTTCCGGTCGGGGAGTCACCCGTCGGGAGCCCCCATCTGACGGTCTTGCCGCTCACAGGGACGTGTTCGCCCTCTCGGGCGGCGCACGCACCATTGGTCACTCTAGAGACACGCGCGAGACCGTGCGACCGATTCCACCAAGTGTCGTCGTTCCCGGCATGTCCTCAGGGTGAGTAAAGCGCATCCACGTCGTCGCGGAACTCTCGCATGACGATGTTGCGCTTGAGTTTGAGGCTGGCGGTCAGCTGGCCGGCCTCCTCGGTCCAGTCCTCGGCGAGGATCGTGAACTTCCGGATCGACTCGGCCTTGGACACCGACTTGTTCGCCTCGTCGACGGCCACCTGGATCTCGGCCTTCAGCTCGGGATCGCCCACGTGGTCGGCGATGTTGCCGGACTTGCCGTGGGCCTCGGCCCAGCTCGGGAACGCATCCGGGTCGATCGTGACGAGGGCCCCGATGAAGGGCTGGCCGTCCCCGACGACCATGCACTGGCTGACCAGGTGGTGGGCACGCAACCGGTCCTCCAGGACCGCTGGGGCGACGTTCTTGCCGCCGGCGGTCACCAGGATCTCCTTCTTGCGTCCGGTGATGCGCACGAAGCCCTCGTCGTCGACCTCGCCCACGTCGCCGGTGTGGAACCAGCCGTCGCGCTCCAGAGCCTCGGCCGTGGCCGCTTCGTTCTCCCAATAGCCGGCGAACACCTGGCCGCCCCGGAAGAGAAGCTCACCGTCGTCCGCGACGCGGACGGCGGTTCCGGGCACCGGTCGGCCCACTGTTCCGATCTTGGTCGCGTCGGGCAGGTTCACGGTGAGGGCGGCCGTGGTCTCTGTCAGGCCGTAGCCCTCGAGGATCGTGAGCCCGATGCCCCGGTAGAAGTGGCCCAGCCGGTCACCCAACGGTGCGCCACCCGACACGGCGTAGCGACAGTTGCCGCCCAGGGCGTCGCGCAACTTGCCGTAGACCATCCGGTTGAACAGGGCGTGCTGGGCTCGCACGGCGACCGACGCGCGCCCCCTGTCGAGGCCGCGGGAGTAGGCGATGGCCACCTCGGCGGCCCGGTCGAAGACCTTGCCCTTGCCGTCGGCGGCCGCCTTCTGGGAGGCGGTGTTGAACACCTTCTCGAAGACCCGAGGGACCGCCAGGATGAAGGTGGGACGGAACGCCTGGAGATCGGTGAGCAGATGCTTGATGTCGGCGCTGTGTCCGAGCCGGGTCCGTGACTTCACGCAGCCCACCTGGATGATCCGCGCGAAGACGTGGGCAAGCGGCAGGAAGAGCAGCGTCGAGGCGTCCTCGGTGGCGAAGAGGCGCTCCAGCTCGTCGACCGCGACACCCAGCTCGAACATGAAGTTGCCGTGCGTGAGCATGCAGCCCTTGGGCCGTCCAGTGGTCCCGGAGGTGTAGATCAGCGTCGCCAGGTCCAGGGGTGTCGCGATGGTCCGCCGCTGCTCGAGGTCCTCGTCCGAGATCTCCTCACCGAGGCGGATGAGCACGTCGATGGCGTTGTCCTCGATCGTCCACACGTGGTTGAGCTGGTCCAGGTCGCCGCGTCCCTCGCCAATCCGGGCCAGGTGATCGGCGCCCTCTGCCACTACGGCGCGAGCCCCGGAGTCACGCAGGATCCAGGCGATCTGCTCGGCCGAGGACGTCTCGTAGACGGGCACGGTCACCGCTCCGGCGAACCAGATGGCGTAGTCGACCAGCGTCCACTCGTAGCGGGTCTTGGAGATCAGGGCCACCCGGTCGCCGGGCTCGAGGCCGGCTGCCATCAGACCCTTGGCGACCGCGCTGACCTCGGCCAGGAAGGTGGTGGTCGTGACATCGCGCCACGACCCTTCGACCTGGCGGCTGAAGACGACGTCGGATCCGGCCTCGCGGGCGTTGGTCACCACGTCGTCGGTCAGGTTCCCCGTGATCGGGACCTCGACGGTCAGGGGCGTGGAGAACTCACGCACAGTGCCTCCTGGGGCTGGTGACCCGAGTCGCCGGAGTGGCTCGGGGTCGGCTGGAACGAGGGGTCACCGGGGGAGGTTACCGCTGCCGACGCAGGTCGGGACATCCGGTACGCTCGCTCACCGAAGAGCAAGCCGCCGGGCCATGGCCCATGACTCACAGGGAGCTCGCATGGCCGAGCAGACCACGTCCTCGATCGTCGTCGACGCCGCACCCGCCGACATCATGGCCGTCATCGCGGACTTCCCGGCCTACCCGCTCTGGGCGAAGGGCGTGACGCAGGCCGAGGTGGTCTCGACGTACGACGCCAACTCGTCGCAGGGCCGCGCCGAGCAGGTCTTCTTCGCCCTCGACGTCTCGCCCATCAAGGACGAGTACACCCTCGCCTACGTCTGGGACGACGACCGTGAGGTCACCTGGACCCTGGTCGAGGGCAAGATGTTGCGTGCTCTGGACGGCGCCTACGTCCTGCGCGACCTGGGCAACGGGTCCTCCGAGGTCACCTACCGGTTGGCGCTGGACGTCTCGATCCCGCTGATCGGGATGCTCAAGCGCAAGGGTGAGAAGATCCTGATCGACACCGCGCTGAAGGGTCTCAAGAAGCGCGTCGAGTCGCTCGGCTGACGCCGGCGAGCCCCGGGACCGTGCGCATCCTCCTGTTCACCGGCAAGGGCGGGGTCGGCAAGTCGACCGTTGCCGCCGGGACCGCGGCCCTGGCCGCGGCCCACGGGAACCGAACCCTGGTGCTCTCCACCGACGCGGCACACTCCCTGGCGGACGCCTTCGGGACGAAGGTCGGCTCCGACCCCACCGAGGTCGCTCCCGGTCTCTTCGTCCAGCAGGTCGACGCACAGCTGCGCTTCGAGCAGTCCTGGTCGGACATCCAGAGCTACCTGCTCAGCGTCCTCGACGTCGTGGGCGTCGACCCGGTGGCGGCCGAGGAGCTCACCGTCATCCCGGGAGCCGAGGAGGTGCTCGCCCTCCTCGAACTGCGGCTGCACGCGCAGTCCGGGTCCTGGGACGTCATCGTGGTCGACTGCGCGCCCACCGCGGAGACGCTGCGGCTGCTCGCCCTGCCCGAGGCCCTGGGCTGGTACATGCAGCGGGTGCTGCCCATGGAACGTCGCGTGGTCAAGGCGCTCAAGCCGGTGCTGTCGAAGGCAGCCGGGGTGCCGATGCCGGGCGACAGTGTCTTCGACGCCATCGAGCGGCTCCATGCCGAGCTGGACGAGGTGCGGGGACTGCTGTCCGGTCCCGACGCCAGCGTCCGACTGGTGCTGACCCCCGAGAAGGTCGTGCTGGCGGAGGCCCGACGGTCCTACACGACCCTCTCCCTGTTCGGTTATCGCGTCGACGGAGTGGTTGCCAACCGGGTCTTTCCCGCGGACGGGAGCGACGACTGGCGAGCCGGCTGGGTGCTGGCCCAGGACGAGGTGCTCGCCCAGGTGGAGGAGTCGTTCGTCGGACTGCCGGTGTGGCGCTCGCTCTACCGCTCCCACGAACCGGTGGGTGTCGCGGCGCTGACCGGCCTCGCCGAGGAGGTGTACGGCGACGACGACCCGCTGAGCCGACCGGGAGGCGACGGACCGTTCCGGTTCACCCGCACGGCCTCGGGGGCGCTGCTGCGGCTGGCCCTGCCGAACGTGACGCGGGCCGAGGTCGACCTGGCGCGGCACGGCGACGACCTCGTCGTGACCGTGGGGTCGTATCGTCGTCTCCTCACCCTGCCCACCGGGATGTCGCGGCACTCCGTCGCCGGCGCTCGCGTGGAGCAGGGGGAGCTGCAGGTCAGGTTCGTCGACCGGACCGGACCGAGCAACCAGGAGGAGACGACGTGAGCGAGCCGCCCGACGGCACCGGGAGTGCCGGTCAGCGACCCGATGGACCGGAACGCCCGGACCAGGGTGACGTCGGCAGTGTCGCCGACGAGGCGGTGAAACTGTTCGGTGCCCTCTCCGAGTGGGCCCGTGACCAGGGCTCCGACCTCGGCACGGGGGTCTCCGGGCTCGCGGACCACGCCGCCCGGGCCGCCCGCGACGTCGACGAGCACCTCGCCACGGGTAGCGCCGAGTGCACCTACTGCCCGATCTGCCGCACCGTGCACGTCGTACGCCAGGCCAGCCCCGAGGTGCGCGCCCACCTGGCGCTCGCCGCCTCCTCGCTCCTGCAGGCGGCTGTCGGTGTGCTGGCCGGCGTCGCAGCCTCCGACCAGGGAACCGACCGACGCGCCACGGGCGTCGAACGGATCGACCTCGACGACGACCAGCCGTGGCCCGAAGGTGACGACGCATGAACCTCTCCTGTGGCGTCGACGTGGGCGGCACCAAGATCGCGGGCGGCGTCGTCGACGAGGACGGCACCATCGTCGAGGAGCTGCGGGTGGAGTCCCCGGCCACCGACACCGAGGCGATCGAGGTGGCGATCGCCGGGTTGGTGACCGAGCTGCGCTCGCGGCACGAGATCACCTGCGTCGGGGTGGGGGCGGCCGGCTACGTCGACCGGGCTCGCGCGGTGGTGATGTTCGCGCCGAACATCGCCTGGCGCAACGTCGACCTCAAGGCCGAGCTGGAGGACCGCGTCGATCTCCCTGTGGTCATCGAGAACGACGCGAACGCGGCCGCCTGGGGCGAATTCCGCTACGGCGCAGGGCATGACGTCGACGACCTCCTGCTGGTCACCGTGGGCACGGGCGTGGGTGGTGGCGTCGTACTGGACGGTGAGCTCTACCGCGGGGCGTTCGGCGTGGGTGCGGAGATCGGCCACATGCGGGTGGTGCCGGACGGCATCCTCTGCGGCTGCGGCAACAAGGGCTGCTTCGAGCAGTACGGCAGCGGCTCGGCGCTCGTGCGGGAGGCCCGGATCGCCGCCTCGGGCGGTTCGCTCCTTGCCCGCGGCCTGCTCGACCGCGCCGACGGCGACCCCGGCAAGATCACGGGGCCGCTGATCACCGCCGCGGCCCAGGACGGCGACGCCTTCGCGATCGAGCAGTTCGCGCTGGTCGGTCGCTGGCTGGGTGAGGGAATCGCCTCGTTGACCGCCGTTCTCGACCCGGCCGTCGTCGTCATCGGCGGCGGTGTCAGCGAGGCCGGTGACCTGTTGCTGGACCCGATCCGGGCTGCCTTCTCCTCTCAGCTCACCGGTCGCGGACACCGGCCCACCCTGGAGATCCGCAAGGCACGCCTCGGGAACAGGGCGGGCCTCATCGGGGCCGCCGACCTGGCTCGTCGGTAGCACCGCCGTGCCGCTCTTCATCGGAGTCGACGTCGGAGGCACCAAGGTGCTGGCCGCCGCCGTCTCGGAGACCGGAGAGGTGGGCCGGACGGCCCGTCGCTCCACCCCGGGCCGGCGGGTCGATGCGGCGCTGGTGGAGAACGCGCTGACCGAGGCGGTGTTCGAGGTCGCCGACGGCGACCACATCGACGGGGTGGGGATCGCGGCGGCCGGGTTCGTGGACGCGGCGGGGGAGCGGGTCCGCTTCGCGCCCCACCTGCCGTGGCGCGACGAGGCGGTCCGGTCCCGGCTGTCCGCCCGCTGGGGCACCGTGGTGGCCCTCGACAACGACGCCAACTGCGCCGCCCGCGCCGAAACGTCGTACGGCGCGGCGCGCGGCCATGCCGACGTGGTCGTGGTGACCTTGGGCACGGGCATCGGTGGGGCGCTGGTCATCGGCGGCCGGGTGCACCGGGGACGCAACGGCATGGCTGGGGAGTTCGGGCACATGCAGGTCGTGCCGGGTGGTCAGGCCTGCGAGTGCGGTGCCCGCGGCTGCTGGGAGCAGTACTCCAGCGGCAACGCGTTGGTGCGCTACGCCCGGGAGCGGATCGGCCGCGAGCCGACCATGCTCGAGGAGCTCTGTGGCGGCAACCCGGACCTGCTGGTCGGCCCCATGGTGACCGCTGCCGCGGAGGACGGGGACCTCGTCGCCCGGCAGGCGTTCGCGTCGGTGGGGGACTGGCTGGGGGTGGGCCTGGCCAACCTGGTGGCGGCGTTCGACCCGGACTGCGTGGTCGTCGGGGGAGGAGTCTCTGCGGCCGGGGACAGGCTGCTCGAGCCGGCGCGCACCGCCCTGACCCGCTCGCTCGTGGGCGCCGGCCACCGCGAGGTGCCGCCGGTGCTGCGCGCGGCGCTAGGACCGGAGGCCGGCGTGGTCGGCGCCGCGGACCTGGCCCGCTCGGTCGGCGGCGCTGCTCGATGAGCAGCACGAGGTCGCCCCGAGCCTGGCCAGGGGCTCAGAGGCGCGCGCCGTCGTCCCCGGGGTCGCGCGGGCCCCGAGGCATCTGCGCGACGAGGTAGCCGAAGCCGCCGAGGAACCCTGCCACCAGGAGGTAGCCCAACCACGACGGCAGGTGGATCCCGATCAGGAGCGAGAGCAGCAGGACGGTGGGAGAGCCGAAGAGTCCCACCCAGGCGGCCATCCGGTCGGGGGTCACCGCAGGGAGCGGGGGCACCGGCGGTGGCACGAAACGTTCGTCGTCCCAGGTCTCGAGGTCGGCGTCGGCCGGGCCGCCCTCAAGGTCCTGCTCCGGGTGCGCCGGGACCGGCGTCCGGTCCGCGGGGTCGAGATCGGCCGGGTCGCCGTAGTTGTCCACGATGGCGCGCCAGGCGTCGTCGTCACTCTCGGGCTGCACGTGTCGAGCCTAGGTGGTCGGGCCAGTTACGAGGCGGCCACCCGCGCAATGAACTCGGCGGACTCCTCGAAGATCTGGGGGGCGTCGTTGTCGATGGTCGCCACGTGGTAGCTCTCGGGGAGCGGGCGCTCGGTGATGTCGCGCGAGGAGACCCTCGAGGTGATGAGCGGCTGGGAGAGCTCGTCGACGACGTGGTCGACCGTGGACCGGAAGTAGAGCAGCGGCGCGGTGACCCGCGGCAGGTCGCTCACCAGGGGCGGCCAGGCGCGGAACATCGAGTGGGCCGCCTTCAGCGGGGTCTTGGTGTAGCCGTGCTCCTCGACCCCGGGCTTCTTGATGTCGTTCGTGATGCCGGGGAAGGACGGGACCAGGTGCTTGAGAACGGGCAGCAGCTTGACGTCCCAGCGCTTCGTGGCCACGGCCGGGTTCACCACGATCACCCCGGCCACCCGCTCCGAGTGGTCCGCTGCGAGCCGGAGCACCAGGGCCCCACCCATGGAGAGCCCGGCGACCACGACCGTGTCGTTCTCGGCGCTGAGCTTCTCGAACGCCCGGGTCACCTCGGCGTACCAGTCCTCCCAGGTGGTGGTGTTCATCTCCTGCCAGCTGGTGCCGTGCCCGGGCAGCCGAGGCACCTCCACGGCGTAGCCCAGCGCCCCGAGATGCTCCCCCCAGGGCGTCATCGAGGCGGGGGAGCCGGTGAAGCCGTGGCTGAGCAGCACCCCCACCCGTCGGCCTCCGGTGAGGTCGGGTCGGGCGGCGATGGACAGCGGGTGGGCGAGGGGATGGATGGTCATGGTCCGGATTCTGCACCAGCGGCGGCTCCCGTGGGCAGGAAGTGGGGTCAGGGACTAGGCTTCGCGCGATGGTTCGATCGGGCGACGAGGAGGTTCATAGGTGTTCTACTGGTTCCTGAAGTGGGTCGCCATCGGTCCGGTCCTTCGGATCGTCTTCCGTCCCCACGTCGAGGGGGCCCACAACATCCCGGACGAAGGCCCCGCGATCCTCGCGAGCAACCACCTGTCGTACGCCGACTGGCTCTTCATGCCCCTCACCCTGGCGCGCCGCGTGACGTTCGTCGCGAAGGCCGAGTACTTCAACTCCCCGGGCATCAAGGGCTGGTTCCAGAAGAAGTTCTTCGCCGGCTCCGGTCAGGTGCCCATCGATCGGTCTGGTGCCTCTGCTGCGGAGGGCGCCCTCTCTGCGGCCAAGCGCATCCTGACGGAGGGTGACCTCTTCGGGATCTACCCCGAAGGCACCCGCTCGCACGACGGCAAGCTCTATCGCGGCAAGACCGGAGTCGCCCGGCTCGCGCTCGAGACCAAGGTCCCGGTGATCCCGGTGGCCGTCGTCGGCACCGACGTCGTCGCCCCGCCCGGCAAGAAGTTCGGCACGTTCACCCGCCCGGTAGTCCGGTTCGGGAAGCCGATGGACTTCTCCCGCTACGAGGGCATGGAGAACGACCGCTACATCCTGCGTTCGATCACCGACGAGATCATGTACGAGATCATGCGGCTCTCCGGCCAGGAGTACGTCGACCAGTACGCCGGGCGGGCCAAGGAGGAGTCCCGGCGGCTCGAGAAGGAGGAAGCCGCCGAGGCCGACGCCGCCGAGTCCTCGCCCGCCGCGTGACCATCCACTCCAGCCATCCGTTCGCAGACCCCGAGCCCGACCCGCTGCGCCGCTTCCGGGGCCGGCTGGGGGGAGCGGTGACGCTCTGGGCCTCGGGAACCGGGCCTGCGCGGGCCGGGCTCACCATGACCTCCGTGATGGTCGCCAACGGTGAGCCGGCCCGGGTGCTCGGCCTCGTCGACCCGGACTCCGACCTCGCCGAGGCCCTGGTCCGGACCGGTCGGGCGGTGGTGCAGCTGCTGGCGTGGGAGCACCGGGACCTGGCCGACGCGTTTGCGGGCACCGCACCGGCCCCCGGCGGGCTCTTCCGGCAGGCCGCGTTCGAGCAGACCGAGTGGGGACCCCGGCTGGCCGACGCGGACACCTGGCTCGGCGTCAGCCTCGAGAGCCGGGTGGACGTCGGCTGGTCCACGCTCGTCACGTGCACGGTCGACGAGGTCAACATCGGAGCCGAGACCTCACCACTGGTGCACCGACGGGGCCGCTACCAGCCACCTGCCTCCTGAGCGCCTACGATCCCGCTCATGGCTGAACCGGACGCGGCGCAGACCGCGCGACTCCTCGGCGCGGCCGATCGCCTCTATGGTCTCGGGCTGCCGGACTTCACCGCCCAGCGGGACGCCGGTGCTCGTGAGCTGAAGGCTGCCGACCCGGCGCTTGCGGCCATGGTGACGGCACTCCGCAAGCCCTCGACCGCGGCGTGGGTGGTCAACCTGCTGGTGCGCCACGAGGCCGAGCAGGTCGAGCAGGTGATCGCGGTCGGTGCCGCGCTCCGCGAGGCGCAGACCAACCTCGACGGCGACGAGTTGCGCGCCCTCACCCGGCAGCGCCGCCAGCTGACGGCCGCCGTCACCACCCGGGCACGGGCCGTCGCCGCCGCCCAGGGCCTGCGGGTCACGTCCGCGGTGGCCGACCAGGTCGAGGCCACCCTGACGGCGGCGATGGTCGACGAGGGCTGCGCCCGAGCCGTGCGCAGCGGGCTGCTGGTCGCCGCGCTGGCTGTCACCGGGGTCGAGACGGTGGACCCGTCGGCCGCCGTGGCACTGTCCGAGGCGCTGGGCTTCACGGCCACCCCCCACGAGCCGGAACCCGAACGGCGGCCCGAGCTGCACGTCGTGCCCGACCCGGAGGCCGACCGGAAGGCCGAGGCAGCGGCGCGCGAGAGGTTGGCCTCGGCCGTCGCGCAGCTTACCGAGGCCGAGGAGGCCTGGGCCGCCGCAGTGGCGGAGGTCGGCGAGCTCGAGGCCCGCAGCATGCAGGTCCAGGCCGAGATCGACGAGCTGCGCGGTCGCCTGGTGCGGCTCGAGGCGCGCTTCGAGGAGGTCGACGACGAGCTGAACGACGCGGAGGACGTCCGGGCCGAGGCCGAGGACTCGGTGGCCGTCGCGACCAGACAGCGCGACGCCGCCGCGGTCGCGATGGCGAGATTCGAGGCCTAGGTCGCCCTGGCCAGGAGCACGGCCTGGTCGTCGCGCTCCGTACCCTGCGCTCGCCGCACCAGGCGGGCCACTTCCTGGAGGCCGGCGACTTCGAGCCGCTCAGCGACCTCGTCCGCCGTGTAGAGGTGACGCTCGAGCTCGACTCGGTGGCCGAGCCGGCTGTACGCCGCCGACACGTCTCGAACGCCCTCCCCGGCCTGGAGACCGACGAGCACGTGGCCGCCGGGTCGCAGCACCCGTGCTGCCTCGGCAAAGATCCGGGACTGGCCGGCGGGAGGAGTGTGGATGATGGAGTACCACAGCAGGACGCCATCGAACGTGTCGGTTGCGTACGGCAACTGGGTCAGTGAGCCGACGACGAACGTCGTCCCGGGCTGAGCTCGCCGGGCCATCGCCACCATGCCGGGCGAGAGGTCGAGGCCCTCGGCGCGAGCGCCGCGGTCGGCGAGGTAGCGGGTCATCCGACCTGCCCCGCACCCAGCATCGAGCACCCTCACGTCGTCACGCTGCGTCACGGCAGCGGTGAAGGCGTCGACCATGGCGAGGTCGAGGGGCGCCTCGGCGCGGGTGTCCGGCAGTCGCTCCGCGTAGTCGACCGCCACCGTGTCGTAGGCGCGCCGCACGCTCCGGAAGTCGATCGGGTCCGGGGTCGTGGAGGGCACGTTGTTCATCCTGCCACGGCTCTCCGACGGCCCGGCCTGAGCCGCCAGCGCTACTGGTTCGACCAGGCCTTCGAGCGGCTGACGGCCTCGATCCAGCGGGCGTGTCCGGCGTCTGCACTGGCCCGGTCGATGGACGGTTCGAAGCGGCGGTCGAGCTGCCAGGTGTCGCGCAGGTCGTCGGTCGATGCCCACACCCCGGTGCCGAGCCCCGCGAGGAACGCCGCGCCCAACGCGGTCGTCTCGACGATCCGGGGACGTTCGACGGGCACCCCGATCTGGTCGGCCTGGATCTGGCAGAGCAGGTCGTTGGCGCAGGCGCCGCCGTCGACCCGCAACGTGGTGGCGGAGCCCGGGGCGAAGCCGGGGACGGTCTCGAGCACGTCGCGCACCTCGAAGGCGATCGCCTCCAGCGTGGCCCGCACGATGTGGCCGCGCGTGGTGCCTCGGGTGATGCCGATGATCAGCCCGCGGGCGTGCGGGTCCCAGTGCGGAGCACCGAGACCCGTGAGGGCGGGCACGAAGACCACACCCTCCGAGTCCGGGACGGCCCCGGCGATGGCGGCGGTCTCGGCGGCCGAGCCGACGATCTGCAGCCCGTCGCGCAGCCACTGGACGGCCGCACCGGTCACGAAGATCGCGCCCTCGAGCGCGTAGGTCAGCTCACCGGAGGGGGAGCGCCACGCGGCCGTGGAGAGCAGCCCGGCGTCGGAGCGCTCCAGGGTGGTGCCGGTGTTGGTCAGGATGAAGGAGCCGGTGCCGTAGGTGCACTTGGAGTCGCCTTCGTCGAAGCAGGTCTGTCCGAACAGCGCCGACTGCTGGTCGCCGGCGATCCCGGCGATCGGCAGCGCGAGGTCACAGAAGGACTTCGCGTCGGAGACCGCGATCTCACCCCAGTTGGGCACCAGCTCGGGCAGCGCGTCGCGGGGGACCCCGAACAGCGAGCACAGCTCGTCGGACCAGTCCCCGGTGCTGAGGTCGAACAGCAGGGTGCGGCAAGCGTTCGAGACGTCGGTGACGTGCCAGGTGCCGCGCGTCATCCGGGCGATGAGGTAGGAGTCGACGGTCCCGATGGCGTAGCGGCCCGACTGCACCAGCGCCCAGGTGCGCGGCTCGTGCTCTGCCAGCCACATCAGCTTGGTGCCGGAGAAGTAGGGGTCCAGCCGCAGGCCCGTCAGCTCACCGACCCGCTCCTCGTGGCCGGCGTCGCGCAACCGGGTGCAGATGTCGGCCGTACGACGGTCCTGCCACACGATCGCGCGCCGGGGGGACCCGAGGGTCTCGCGGTCCCACAGCAGGATCGTCTCGCGCTGGTTGGTGATCCCGATCGCGGTCAGCTGGGAAGGGTCGACCTTGGCCAGGACCTCCCGGGTGGCCTCGAGGGTCGCCTGCCAGATCTCCTCGGGTGCGTGCTCGACCCAGCCAGGCTCGGGGAAGTGCTGGGCGAACTCCTGGTAGCCCCGGGCCGCGATCGTCCCCTCGGGCGTCACGACGACCGCGGTGACGCCGGTGGTGCCGGCGTCGATGGCCAGGACACTCATCGGTCACCCGGCTCCGCGCCGCGCAGGATGTCGAGCACCTTCTCGTCCACCCAAGAGCCGTCGGCCGCGACCCGCATCTCGAAGTTCTCCGCGCCGACCCAGGACGTGAAGTCACGGGCGCCCAGTGCGGTGGCCCGCTCGGCCAGCTCCTGCTCGAGCTCGGGGGTGACGGGCACCTTCTCCTCGTCGGTCGAGGCCGTGAGGTAGAGGTCGTTGAGCTCGAGAAGCCGGGCAAGCTCGGTGACCGGGTCGGCGTGGTCGTCGACCCGCAGGTCGACCGCGATGTCGTCGAGGCCGCCGTAGCCGGCTCCGTCCTGGACCACCAGGATGGCCGCTGACTGGCGCCCGCGGCGGTCGCCGCCCGCGTCGTCGCCGGCCGTGAGAGCGGCGAGGAGGCGCCGGGCCAGCGGCGCGTCGTCGTCCGAGGTGTCCCAGGCGGCCTGCATCGCCTCGACGACCTCCTCGCCGGCGAGGATGTTGCCCTGGATGGCGTAGCCGTCGCCGGTCACACCACCGGCCCAGTCCAGGCAGGCGCTGCCGGTGTGCGTGGCGGCGTTGCCGTCGAGGTCGACGATGCCGACCTGACGGTGGTCGCGGCCCGGGTCGTCCTCGAGCAGCCGCTGGAGGGCAACCGCGGCGGTGGCGCCGTCGTCGAGGTGGGCGAGTGACTGGCCCTTGTAAGCGACATTGGCTTCGGCCTGGGTGGCGATGGCGCCGACACCGGCCACGGCGGCGGGCACCGCCGATCCCACGGCCAGGAACTTGGAGGCGACGGCCACGCCCCAGGATTCGCCGTCAGCGGAGCGGGCCACGATCGAGAAGGTCATGCGCCGAGCCTAGTGCCCGCACGGACCCATCCCGGGTGGTCTGCGCGCCGGGGTTGCGCTGAAGTCGGGTTGAGGTTGCAGGATGGGGCGGTGCTCACCCGTCTGGGGTTCCCGTCTGTCGGCGGGCACCGCCGCTTCGTCACCGCGATTGCTGTCGACGCCGTCGGCAGCGGCGTCTTCATGCCGGTCTCGATGCTGTACTTCCTGGCGGTGACGCCCCTGTCCCTGTTGCAGGTCGGCGCCGCCATCTCGCTCGCCTCCCTGGTGGCGCTCCCCGTCGGTCCGGCGATCGGCACCTTGGTCGACCGGCTGGGCGCCAAACGGGTGCTGCTGGCCGGCAACGCGCTGCAGTCGGTGGGGTTCGTGGCCTACCTGGTCGTGGACTCGTTCGCGTCCGTGACCTTCTGGACGGTGGTGGTCACCGTGGGCCGCTCGGCGTTCTGGGGCTCTTACGGCAACATCGTGGCGACGATCTCCCAGCCCGGTGAACGCGAGCGCTGGTTCGGCTTCCTTGGGGCGCTGCGCAACGTCGGCTTCGCCCTCGGGGGTCTCGCGTCGGGGCTCGCCGTGGCGATCGGCACCCAGGGGGCGTTCGCCGCGGTGGTCGCGGTCAACGCGGCGTCGTACGCCGTGGCGTTCTGGCTCCTGCTCGCGGTGCCGGAGGTCTCCGCAAGACGCCAGGCGCACCTCCCGGGCACCTGGTCGGCCGTCCTGCGCGACCGCCCCTACCGGCTGCTGGTGGTGGCTCAGCTCGGATTCTCGCTGCCGATGATGATCTTGAACTTCGCGTTGCCGGTCTACGCCGTCACGGTCCTCGACCTGCCCGGTTGGGTGATCGGAGTGGTCTTCACCCTCAACTGCCTGATGGTTGGCTTCGGCCAGGGGCTGGCGGTCAACGCGATGGGGGGCCACCTCCGGATGCGGGTCATGCTGCTCTGCCAGGCAGCCTTCATCGTGTCGTACGCGATCTTCCTGGGCGCGAGCCTCCTCCCGGTCTCCGTGGCCACCGCAACACTGGTGCTCGGTGGGCTGGTCTACACGGTGGCCGAGCTCACCGGCGGGCCGGTGCTGGCCGCGCTCTCGGCCGAGGCTGCGCCCGAGCACCTGCGCGGCCGCTACCTGTCACTGATCCAGCTGGCGTGGAACCTCAGCAACACCCTCGCCCCCCTGCTGTTCGCCTGGCTGCTGGAGAGTGGCGCCACGCCGCTGTGGCTGGTCATGGCCGGCGTCGCGCTGGTCAGCACCCTCGTCATCGGGCGGCTGGGGCGGGCGATGCCGGAGGCGGGCAAGCGCGTCAGCATCCGGCGCGCCGAGGACTCGCCCACCTGACCCGGGTCGCCGTCCCGGCGGAGCCCCCACTGGCCGGGAGCGCTGAGCCGCACTAGAGTCGAGGCGGCCTTGTGAACGATCCAATTCAGGAGTGGACATGCGCGTCGGAGTACTCACCGGAGGCGGGGACTGCCCCGGCCTCAACGCCGTCATCCGGGCGGTCGTCCGCAAGGGCGTGCGTCAGCACGGGTTCGACTTCGTCGGCTACCGGAACGGCTGGAAGGGTCCGCTGGAGGGCCAGACGATGGAGCTCGGCATCCAGGAGTGCCGGGGGATCCTGCCCCGCGGCGGGACCATCCTGGGCTCCTCGCGGACCAACCCGTTCAAGATCGAGAACGGCGTCGAGCGGATCAAGGAGAACCTGGCGGCCGACGGCGTCGAGGCGCTCATCGCCATCGGCGGCGAGGACACACTGGGCGTGGCCACCAAGCTCGCCGACCTCGGCGTCAACGTCGTCGGCGTCCCCAAGACGATCGACAACGACCTCTCCGGGACCGACTTCACCTTCGGGTTCGACACCGCGGTCAACATCGCCATGGAGGCGATCGACCGGCTGCACACGACCGCCGAGTCGCACCACCGCGTCCTCGTGGTGGAGGTGATGGGCCGGCACGCCGGGTGGATCGCCCTGCACGCCGGGATCGCCGGTGGCGCCAGCATGGTGCTGATCCCCGAGCAGCCGTTCGACATCGAAGAGGTCTGCAAACGGGTCGAGACCCGGTTCGAGAGCGAGTACGCCCCGATCATCGTGGTCTCCGAGGGTGCGGTTCCGGCCGAGGGTGGGGACATGACCCTGGTCTCCGGCGAGAAGGACGCCTTCGGGCACGTCCGGCTCGGCGGGATCGGCGACCGGCTGGCCTCCGAGATCGAGCACCGCACCGGCAAGGAAGCTCGGGCCGTGGTGCTCGGCCACGTGCAGCGCGGTGGCACGCCGACCGCCTTCGACCGCTGGCTCGCGACCCGGTTCGGGCTCCAGGCCGTCGACGCGGTGGCGGACGGCGACTTCGGCACGATGATGGCGCTCCAGGGCACCAGGATCGTGCGGTTGCCGCTGATCGAGGGCACCGGCGAGCTGAAGCTCGTCAGTCCCGAGGAGTACGACGAGGCACGCGTCTTCTTCGGCTGACCTTGAGGCCGGGACCCGGGGTGGCGGCCGTGGCCGCGTAGGCTGGTCCGGTGACTGTCCCCGACCTCGCGAGCCTCCATGCGCTCGGTCCTGCTCAGCAGCCGACCTACCCCGACCGCGGTGCGGTCGACGCCGCCGTGGCCCGGTTGCGCACCGCCCCGCCGCTCGTCTTCGCGGGGGAGTGCGACGAGCTCAAGACCAAGATCGCGGCCGTCAGCCGGGGTGAGGCGTTCCTGCTCCAGGGTGGCGACTGCGCCGAGACCTTCGCCGGCGTCACCGCGGACAACGTGCGCAACAAGCTGCGCGTGCTGCTGCAGATGGCCGTCGTCCTGACGTACGCCGCCTCGGTTCCTGTCGTGAAGGTGGGCCGGATCGCCGGGCAGTACGCCAAGCCGCGCTCCTCGGACCTCGAGACCCGCGATGGCGTCACGCTGCCGGCCTACCGCGGGGACGCGGTCAACGGCTTCGACTTCACCCCCGAGTCGCGCCTGCCCGACCCGCAGCGGCTCGTGGACGTCTACAACTCCTCCGCAGCGACCCTCAACCTGGTCCGCGCCTTCGTCACCGGTGGGTACGCCGACCTGCGCCAGGTGCACACCTGGAACACCGACTTCGTCCGGGAGTCCCCGGTGGGTCAGCGCTACGAGCAGATCGCCGGTGAGATCGAGCGGGCGCTCACGTTCATGCAGGCGATCGGCGCCGACCCCGACGAGTTCCACCGGGTCGACTTCCACAGCAGCCACGAGGCACTGGTGCTCGAGTACGAGCACGCCATGACCCGGGTGGACTCGCGCACCAACACGCCGTACGACGTCTCGGGCCACTTCCTGTGGATCGGCGAGCGCACCCGCCAGCTCGACGGCGCGCACGTGGAGATGCTCAGCCACATCCACAACCCGATCGGGGTGAAGCTCGGCCCCACCACCTCGGCCGACGACGCGATCGCGCTGGCGCAGAAGCTGAACCCGGAGAACGAGCCGGGCCGGCTGACGTTCATCACCCGCATGGGCGCCGGTCGCATCCGCGAGGCGCTGCCCGACCTGGTCGAGAAGGTCACCGCCGCCGGCATCCAGGTGGCCTGGGTCTGCGACCCGATGCACGGCAACACCTTCGAGGCGAGCTCGGGCTACAAGACCCGGCGCTTCGACGA
>JBKJLD010000037.1:0-10469 GCA_046597165.1 Nocardioides sp. | reverse complement strand
GCGCCGACGAGGGTGTGGATCTCGTCGATGAACAGCACGATGTCACCGCGCGTGCGGATCTCCTTGAGCACCTTCTTGAGGCGCTCCTCGAAGTCGCCGCGGTAGCGCGAGCCGGCCACCAGGGCACCCAGGTCCAGGGTGTAGATCTGCTTGTCCTTGAGAGTCTCGGGCACGTTGCCCTTGACGATGTCCTGGGCCAGGCCCTCGACGATCGTCGTCTTGCCGACGCCGGGCTCGCCGATCAGCACCGGGTTGTTCTTCGTGCGGCGCGAGAGGATCTGCATGACCCGCTCGATCTCCTTCTCCCGGCCGATGACCGGGTCCAGCTTGCCGTCGCGGGCGTCCTGGGTGAGGTTGCGGCCGAACTGGTCGAGCACCAACGAGGACGACGGGGCGTCGCTGCTGGAGCCGCTCGCCGCCGCGCCGGACGCGGCCGACTCCTTGCCCTGGAAGCCGGAGAGCAGCTGGATGACCTGCTGGCGGACCCGGTTGAGGTCGGCCCCGAGCTTCTGCAGCACCTGGGCGGCGACGCCCTCACCCTCGCGGATCAGGCCGAGCAGGATGTGCTCGGTGCCAATGTAGGAGTGGCCGAGCTGGAGCGCCTCGCGCAGGGACAGCTCGAGCACCTTCTTGGCGCGGGGAGTGAACGGGATGTGCCCGCTCGGCGCCTGCTGGCCCTGGCCGATGATCTCCTCGACCTGGGCGCGCACGGCCTCCAGCGAGATGTCGAGGCTCTCGAGAGCCTTGGCCGCGACCCCCTCGCCCTCGTGAATCAGGCCGAGCAGGATGTGCTCGGTCCCGATGTAGTTGTGGGAGAGCATGCGGGCCTCTTCCTGGGCCAGCACGACAACTCGTCGGGCTCGGTCTGTGAACCGCTCAAACATGCGCATCGCTCCTGGGAGACATCGGGGCCGCTCCGCCTGGGTCGACGGAACGGGACATGAGGACTAACCCCGCAGACAGCCTACGCGTTCCCCGATGAGGCGCATCCCCGCTCCGCTGTGAGCGAACAAGCCCGCAGAGCGGGGAGCACCGGCGACCCCTCAGTGGGCGGCGGTGAACGCCTGACGGACCTCGGCGGAGACGCGTCCACGGTCGGGAACGTCGAGGCCGTTGGAGCGGGCCCAGTCGCGGATCTCCTTGGCGGAGTGGCCGTCGCTGGCCGCGGCGGAGCCGCTCGAGCGACGGGCGCGGCCCTTGGCCGTGCCCACCTTGCGGGCGTGGCCGACGTAGCCGGCGAGAGTGTCGCGCAGCTTGGCGGCATTCTTTTCGTTCAGGTCGATTTCGTACGCCGTGCCGTCGAGGCCGAATGAAACACACTCGGTTGCGTCGGAACCGTCGAGATCGTCAACCAGAACAATGTGAACCTGCTGTGCCATATCAACCTCGTTAAGGACTGGAACTCGGATATACGTAATTCAACAATTCTTCACGAATTATGGCACGACACCCCAAAATGCGTTACCCGCAATCCCCACATTCTCTGGACCAATTGTCGAACAGCTCCAACGACGCCGAACAGCACCGCGCGGATCGCGGCAAAGGCGTGCGTCTCCGAGCGCACGCTACGCAGCATGAGCGGGAGTGCTGATGACGCCTGATGTGAGGCCTTGCGCGCCGGCTGGGGACTCGGGATGCTGGGCCTGTGAGCGAACCCTTCGTTGTCCTGCCGGGGCAGGGCCGTCTCTTAGACATGGGGACCTTCGCAGTTTCCGTGCTAGCGGACGGCGCCGCTACTTCGGGCGGCTTTGCCTTGCTC
The DNA here is from genome assembly GCA_046597165.1 of Nocardioides sp. Taxonomy (GTDB): domain Bacteria; phylum Actinomycetota; class Actinomycetes; order Propionibacteriales; family Nocardioidaceae; genus Nocardioides. The sequence goes on along the minus strand of JBKJLD010000037.1, from coordinate 8,710 downwards.
GAGACACGTGGGGAAGGGACAGGCTTCGGCCCGCCCATGCACATCCACCGCGATGCCGCCGAGGCTTTCTACGTCCTCGAAGGCACGTACCAGATGTTCTTCGAGGACCGCCAGGAGTTAGCTCCTGCAGGAACTTTCGTCTACGTGCCGCAGCACGTGCCTCACACCTTCAAATTGGTGTCTGAAGGGTTCGGGAGGAAGTTGAACATCTTCAGCCCGGCGGCGATGGTCGGTTTCTTCGAGCAGTTGTCTGAAGCGGAGTCGAGGGGTGAAGCGACGCTCGAGCTGCTTGGCCAGATTGCTGAGCGCCACAAGATGGAGATCGTGGGTCCAGTGCCTGACACCTATCTTTGAGTTCCTGTAATTGCATGGTGAAATCGGCCGGCGAACCAAGGTCCGCTCATCGGCAGGAGCGTGCGTCCTGCTGCGGGCACAATCGCTCAATCGCGTAGGCGGAGTACGACCTCAGGTGTTGCGGAGGAACACCAGTTCCAGCCCACGCAGCGTCAGCCACGGCAAATGATCGGTAAAACAACGGCATTCGTCGACCACGAGCGGGGCGAGATATCCGGTGGCAATCACGTGCACGTCAGCGGTGTCGACTCCGAGCTCGACGATCATCCGCGCGACGATTCCCTCGACCTGACTGGCCACCCCGAAAACCATTCCCGACTGCAGCGCCTCGACGGTGTTGCGCGCAATCACCGAACGGGGCCGGGCCAATTCGACCGTGCGCAGCTGGGCGCCCCGTCGGCCGAGCGCGTCGAGCGAGATCTCGATACCCGGAGTGATGGCGCCCCCGACGTACTGCCCCTGGGGGCTGACCACGTCGAAGGTGGTCGCCGTGCCGCCGAAGTCGACCACGATGGCCGGGCCGCCGAGCTCCGTGGCCGCGGCCAGCGCGTTGACGATCCGGTCCGAACCCACCTCGCGTGGGTTGTCCATCAGCACGGGGATCCCGGTCCGGACACCCGGCTCGACCACGACGTGCGGAACGGTTCCGAAGTGACGTGTGAGCATCTCGCGCCACTCGTGGAGCACGGCCGGCACGGTGGCGCACACCGCGACGCCGCTCACCGAGTCCAGACGCTCGCCCAGCAGCCCCTTGAGGAGGACCGCCCACTGGTCCGAGGTGCGCCGGGCGTCGGTGGCGACGCGCCAGTCGGCGACGACCACGCCGTCGTCCACCAGCCCGAGGACCGTGTGGCTGTTGCCGATGTCGGCAGCGAGGAGCGCCATCAGGTCACACCCTGGTCCTGGAGGTCCATGCCGAGGTCGAAGACCGTGACCGAGTGGGTCAGCGCGCCGACCGAGATGAAGTCGACCCCGGTCTCGGCAACCTCGCGGGCGCGGGCGAAGGTCAGCCCGCCGGACGCCTCCAGGGTGGCTCGCCCGTCGGCAAGGCGCACCGCCTCGGCCATGGTGGGCGAGTCCATGTTGTCGAGCAGGATCCGGTCGCACCCGGCGCCCAGCAGCTCGGCCAGCTCGTCGAGCGTGGTCACCTCGACCTCCACGGGCAGCTCGGGGTGGGCCCGCCGCACCGCCTCGTAGGCCGGCACCACACCGCCGGCGGCCACGACGTGGTTGTCCTTGACCATCGCCATGTCGGAGAGGCTGAACCGGTGGTTGACGCCGCCGCCGCACCGCACGGCGTACTTCTGCAGGGCGCGGTACGTCGGCAGCGTCTTGCGGGTGTCCAGGACCCGGGCGCGGGTGCCGGCGAGCGCGTCGACCCAGGCGGCGGTCGCGGTGGCGATCCCGGACAGGTGGGAGGCGTAGTTGAGCGCCGTCCGCTCGGCCGTGAGCAGGCCACGCGTCGGCCCCGCCACCCGCATGACCACGTCCCCCGCGGCCACCCGGCTCCCGTCGGGTAGCCGGTGGGTGATCTCGACGTCCTCGCCCATCACGTAGTGGAAGACCAGTGCGGCGACATTCAGCCCGGCGACCACGCCCGGGTCGCGCGCGCCGAAGTCGGCCACTCCACGGGCGTCCTCGCGGATCGTGGCTGAGCTGGTCACGTCATCGCCCGGCAGGTCCTCCGCGAGCGCCCGCACCACGGCACCGTAGAGGTCGCGCGAGTCCAGGCCGGCGACCGCCAACTCGTCGAGCAGGCCGGCGGGCAGGGCGTCGTACGGCGTGCGGGCGATCATGCGCCTCCTCCATCGGTGTGACCAGCGGCGGGTACGCCCTGGGCGAACGAGAGCGAGGTCTCGCCGTCGGACATGACGACGTCGAAGTGGCCGCCCCAGTGCTCGTCGTCGCGCTCGGGGAAGTCCTCGCGCCAGTGCGAGCCCCGGGTCTCTTCACGCAGCGCGGCCGCATCGGTGAGCGCGGCGCTGATCGTCAGCAGGTTGGTGGTCTCCCAGGATTCCTGGTTCACATCGACCGCGGGGGTCCCGGCGAGCTCGCCGAGGAGCAGGGCGGCGTCGGCGAGACCGGCGGCGGTGCGCAGGACCCCGACGCTGGCGGTCATTGCTTCCTGGAGCTCACGGCGCACCGTGTCCGGCACCAGCCCGGCGGTGCGGCCGTCGAGCGTGGGCTCACGCCACTCGTCGAGCTCGCCGGGCAGCACCTCGGCGATGCGGCGCGAGAAGACGAGCCCCTCGAGCAGGGAGTTCGAGGCGAGCCGGTTGGCACCGTGGACCCCCGAGCAGGCGACCTCGCCGGTGGCGTAGAGACCGGGCACGTTGGAGCGCCCCCACAGGTCGGTGCGAACCCCTCCCGAGGCGTAGTGGCAGGCCGGGGAGACCGGGATCAGCTGGGTCACCGGGTCCACCCCGTGCGAGCGGGTGGTGACCAGGATGGTGGGGAAGCGGCGCTCCCAGAACTCGGCGCCGAGGTGCCGGGCGTCCAGCCACATGTGTGGCCGACCGGTCTCGTGCATCCGGCGGGTGATTGCCTTGGCGACCACGTCGCGGGGGGCGAGGTCCTCGAGCTCGTGCACGCCGCGCATGATCCGGTTGCCCTCGAAGTCCACGAGGAAGGCGCCCTCACCGCGCACCGCCTCCGAGATCAACGGCTGTTGGCCGCGGGAGTCGGGGCCGAGGTACATCACCGTCGGATGGAACTGCACGAACTCGAGGTCGCGCAGCACCGCGCCGACCCGAAGGGCGACCGCCATCCCGTCACCGGTCGAGACCGCGGGGTTGGTGGTCTGGGAGAACACCTGGCCGAGCCCGCCGCTGGCGAGGACGACCGCGCGGCAGTGGACCGCGCCGACGCCGTCGCGCTGCCCCTCCCCCATGACGTGCAGGGTGACCCCGGCGATCCGGCCACCGTCGCTCAGCGGGCCGTCGAGGAGCAGGTCGACGGCCAGGGCGTGCTGCACGACCTCGATCTCGGGGGCCTGCTCGATGGCGGCGATCAGGGCACGCTGGATCTCCGCCCCGGTGGCGTCGCCACCGGCGTGGGCGATCCGGTCGCGGTGGTGGCCACCCTCACGGGTCAGCGAGAGCACACCCTCGGGGCTGTGGTCGAACCTGGTGCCCAGCGCGATCAGCTCGCGGACCGCCTCGGGTCCCTCGTTGACCAGGACCCGCACGGCCTCGAGGTCGCAGGCGCCGGCCCCGGCGACCAGGGTGTCCAGCTCGTGCTCGCCGGGGCTGTCCCCCGGACCGAGCGCGGCCGCGATGCCGCCCTGCGCCCACTGGGTGGAACCGGCGGCGAGGACGTCCTTGGTGACGACGAGGATCTTGTCGACCTGGCCGCGCAACCGCAGCGCTGCGGTCAGGCCAGCGATCCCGGAGCCGATGACCACCACGTCCGACGTCGTGGTCCAGCCCGCAGGGGGCGACGTCAGGCGCCCGGGGACCCGTAGTGCGGGTGCGTCAACCATTCGCGCAGGCTAGCGCCCGGACGCGGAGCGGGTGACGTCACCACGGAGCAGGCCGGCCCCGTCGAACGTCTCGGCCGGGTCGAAGCCGGTCGCCAGGATCCGGTTGTCGGCGTCGACGAAGACCACGTGCGGCGCGAACTCGCGCGCCTCTGCGGTCTCCATCTGGCCGTAGGCGATGAGGATCACGATGTCGCCGGGGTGGACCAGGCGGGCGGCCGCCCCGTTGATCCCGAGGACACCGGAACCGCGCTCGCCGGCGATCGTGTAGGTCTCCAGGCGGGCTCCGTTGGTGACGTCGACGATGTGGACCAGCTCGCCCGCCAGCAGGTCGGCGGCGTCGAGGAGGTCCTCGTCGACGGTCACCGAGCCGACGTAGTGCAGGTCCGCCTGGGTGACCGTCGCCCGGTGGATCTTGCTCTTCATCATGGTGCGCAGCATCAGCTGTCTCCGTCCGCTGGGTCGGTGGTCCGCTCGGCCCGCTGACGACCCGGCGGCGAGGTCCCGAAGGTGATGGGGAGGTTGTCGATGAGCCGGGTCGAGCCCAGGCGGGCCGCGATCAGGACGCGCCCCTCGGCGCCGTCGGGCACCGGACTGGGCAGCGGGCCGAGGTCGGGGTCGGTGATCTCGAGGTAGTCGAGGTCGATGCCCTCCGACTCCCTCAGCTCAGCCCGGGCGGCATCGAGCGCCACATCGACGCCGTACGTCGCGGCCTCGCGGGCGGCGAGCAGCGTGCGGTTGAGCCACACGGCCTGCTGGCGCTGCTCGTCGTCGAGATAGCGGTTGCGGCTGGACAGCGCGAGCCCGTCGACCTCGCGACAGGTCTCGGCGCCGACGACCTCGACCCCGAGGTTCAGGTCGAGCACCATCCGCCGGACCAGCGCGAGCTGCTGGTAGTCCTTCTGCCCGAAGACCGCCACCTCGGGACGGACCAGGCCGAACAGCTTGGCCACCACGGTCAAGACCCCGTGGAAGTGGCCGGGGCGGGTCCGCCCCTCGAGCACCTCGGCCAGTGGGCCGGGATCCACGGTGACCTGCGGTTCCCCGCCGGGGTACACCTCGTCGAGACCGGGGGCGAAGACGATGTCGACCCCCTCACGCTCGCAGAGCTTGAGGTCGTCCTCGAGCGTGCGGGGGTAGCGGTCCAGGTCCTCCCCCGCGCCGAACTGGAGCGGGTTGACGAAGATCGAGACCACCACAGGGCCGGCACCGATCTGGTCGCGGGCGACCCGCATCAGGCTCGCGTGGCCCTCGTGGAGGGCACCCATGGTCGGGACCAGACCGACCCGTTGACCAGCGACTCGGCGGCGTGCCAGGAGCGCGGCGAGAGCCCCGCGGTCGGCCGCGAGGAGAGGCGTGGCGTTCATCGCAGCCGGGCTCCGGACGGCCGGGTGGCGGGCACCGCCGCGTCCAGCACGTCGCGCATCGAGGCGGCGCGGATCGGGAGCAGCCGACCGTCGGTGACCACCCGGTCGAGGGTGGCCCGCGCCATCGCGACGTACGACGGGAGGGTCTGCGGCGCGTTCGCGGCGATGTCGGCGAGGTGGGCGCGGACCGTGTTCACGTCCCCGCGGACGATCGGGCCGGTCAGCGCCGCATCGCCCTGGTCGAGGGCGTTGTCGAGGGCCGCGTTCAGCAGCGGCCGCAGCGTGCCGGCCGGGTCGTCGGCGCCGGCGGCAGTGAGGATCTCCATCGCCTCGGTGACGAGGGTGACCAGGTGGTTGGCGCCGTGGGCGAGACCCGCGTGGTAGAGCGTGCGCATCTCCTCGGGCACCCACATCGGACGCCCACCGAGGTCGGCGACGAGCGACTCGGCCAGCGCCCGCTCGGCCGGAGCGGCGGTCAGGCCGAAGACGCAGCCGGTGAGCCGGTCGAGGTCGACGGCGGTGCCGGTGAAGGTCATGGCCGGGTGCAGGGCGATCGCGTGGGCCCCGACCGCGGTGGCGGCGTCGAGGACGGCCAGGCCGTGGCGTCCGGAGGTGTGCACGACGTACTGCCCGGGGCGGATGGCGCCGCTGGCGCTCAGCATCGCCACGACGTTGGCCAGCATGTCGTCGGGCACGGTGAGCAGCAGCAGGTTGCAGGTGCGGGCCACGACCGTGGGCTTCTCGGTGGCGGTGCCGGGCAGCAGGGCAGCGATGCGGCGACGCGACGCGTCGGACTCTCCGGCGGCCGACACGACGTGGTGGCCGGCGGCGCCGAGGGCGGCCGCGAGGACAGCGCCGACGCGGCCGGCGCCGACAACGCCCACCCGCAGGTGGCGGCGCTTGGAGTCAGTCATGGCGAACCTAACGTTTCAGTCCCGCCGACCACCCTGGGTTCAGGGCCGGTGTGGGTACCAGACGGTGTGCTCGTGCGGACTCGAATGTACGCGGCCCGTCCTCCGCTGGGAACCAGAACGGTCCGTTCCCTGGGTCACACTCCCCCGAAAGGGTTCAGTCCTCCGACGGGTCGTCCGCCTCGTCACCACGGGCCTGGAGGGCGCTGCGGATCACGGCGGCCACGGCGGCGGCCGCCACCTCGCCGCTGACGTCGGGGAGACCGGCCGGGGTCTCCGCCACGTCGAGGTCGTCGGGGACAGCCATCGCGTCCGGGTCACCGACCACGCGGACCCCGAGCCCCCGGATCTGCTCGATGCGCCGCTCGCTCTGCTCGCGCAGGGGGGCGACCGCCCAGGCGGGGAAGGGCGGATTCTTGGCTCCGGCCGGTGCGGGCCGGGTCAGCATGTCCTTGAGCACCCCCTGCTTGACGAACCGACGCCGCTCGGGACGCGACCAGCCGTGCTCGGCGACCGCCACGTTGATCGCGCGCACCAGCTCGGTCTCGGCCCAGCTCAGGCCGCGGTTGGACCGGTCGGGGTTGGGGCGCAGGGTGTCGCGCGGCAGGCCGAGCAGCGCTTCGAACGTGTTCGGGAGCAGGCTGCGGTCGGCCTCGTCGCTGACGATCAGGGTGAACCGGTCGGCCCCGACGGCGTCCACCCAGCGGTTGACCAGCTTCGCGGTGTCGTGGGCGAACCAGACGTTGTGCCGGTCCCAGTCGTAGTCGTCGCTGTCGCGGTCCAGCACGATCCGCAGCCACTCGTCGAAGGGGCGCTGATCGCCCGCCTTGACCCGCTCCTGCCACTGGGAGGGCAGGTAGCGGTCCAGTCGCCGGGCGACCGCGACCACGTGGACGCGCTCGGGGCCGAACGCGTTGACCACCTTCGCGATCTGCGGGCGGGTGGCCCGCCCGAAGTCCTCGTTGCTGATGCAGACCCGTTGCTCGCCCGCCTCGGCGACGCCGGCGACCAGCTCGTGCCAGCGCTTCATCGGGGGCCGCTCGGAGCCGGCCGGCCGCCCCTTGATGCCCAGGGCCCAGCCGGCCTTGTCCGGACGGTGTCGGGCACCGGTGGCGTAGTGCACGCCGAGCGCGCCTAGCGCGTCACCCGCCTCCTGCAGCGCGACCTGGATGGCGGTGCTGCCGGTCTTGTGCGGGCCGATGTGCACCAACCGGGCACCTTCGGGCAGCAACAGGCTGTCGGACGACATCGATGTGGACTCAACTCTGGCTGGGGGCGGCGACCGGATCACCATAACCGAGGCCCGCCGCCGTCTCCGGGTGCGGCGCCGCGGTCTGAGAGGATGCCGCCATGGATTCGAACCCTGCTCGCGTGAAGAACGTCGCCGTCCTCCTGGCCGGCGGCGTCGGCGCCCGCATCGGCCTGGACATTCCCAAGCAGCTGATCAAGGTCGCGGGCAAGACGATCCTCGAGCACTCGCTCATCGCGCTGCACAGCCACCCGGCCGTCGACGAGATCCGGATCATGATGACCCCGGGCCACCTCGACGCCGTGCGCGCGATCGTGAAGGCCGGCGGGTACGACGACAAGGTCACCGACATCCTCGAGGGTGGCGAGACCCGCAACGCCACGACCTTGCGGGCCCTGGACAGCCTCGGTGACGAGGAGTGCCACGTGCTCTTCCACGACGCGGTGCGGCCGCTGGTGACCCGCCGGATCATCCAGGAGTGCTTCGACGCGCTGGCGGACTACCCCGCGGTCGACGTCGCGATCCCGTCGGCCGACACGATCGTCGAGGTCCGCGACGACAACACGATCCGCGAGATCCCGCCACGCGCCGCCCTGCGCCGCGGCCAGACGCCCCAGGCGTTCCGCTCCGCCACGATCAAGGAGGCCTACGCCCGGGCCGATCAGGACCCGAACTTCGTGGCCACCGACGACTGCACGGTCGTGCTGCGCTACCTGCCCGAGGCCCCGATCGTGGTGGTACACGGCGACGAGCGGAACATGAAGGTCACCGAGCCGATCGACGTCTACCTGGCCGACAAGCTCTTCCAGCTGACCAGCAACGACGTCCCGGCCCCCGTGACCGAGGCCGAGTACCGCGCCGCCCTGGCCGGCAAGACCCTGGTCGTCTTCGGCGGCAGCTACGGCATCGGCGCTGACATCGCCGACCTCGCCCGTGGCCTGGGTGCCGACGTCTTCACCTTCAGCCGGTCGAGCACCAACACCCACGTCGAGAAGCGTGCCGACATCGTCGCGGCTGCGCGCGAGGTGATGGCGGCGACCGGCCGGGTCGACTACGTCGTCAACACCGCAGGCGTGCTGCCCCGCGGCGAGCTGCTCGAAACCAGCGAGGAGACGATCTACTCCGCCACCGAGATCAACTACCTCGCCCCCGTCTTCATCGCCCAGGTCTTCTTCCCCCACCTCAAGGCCTCCGAGGGGTCGCTGACCCTTTTCACGTCCAGCTCCTACACCCGTGGTCGCAGCGGCTACAGCCTCTACTCCTCGGCCAAGGCCGCGACGGTCAACCTCACCCAGGCCCTCGCCGACGAGTGGGCTGGCGACCGGGTCCGGGTCAACTGCATCAACCCCGA